>NZ_JBGCUL010000551.1:0-3052 GCF_054177685.1 Pseudomonas sp. P5_A2_2 | reverse complement strand
GCGTCAGGTATTGCATCGGCGATACCCCCACCAGTTGCTGGAAGCGCTCGGCCAACACCGATCTTGAGGTGCTGGCGGTGCGCGCCAGTTCGTCCAGGGTCCAGGCGTGGCAGGGTTTTTTGTGCAAGGCGTTGAGGGCGGCGCCGACGATGCGGTCGCGCACGCCGGCCAGCCAGCCGGTGCGACCTTCACCCTGTTCGTTCATGTACAGGCGCAGCACTTCGATGAACAGCACTTCGGCCAGTTTGGCCAATACCCCTTCGCCGCCGGGGCGAGGCGAGCGGGCTTCGGCGAGGGCATAGCGCACCGAGGATTCCAGCCAGATACCGGCATTCGAACCGCGCACATTGACTTGCACCACGGCCGGCAAGCCTTTGAGCAACATGCCCGCCAGGCGTGTGTCGCAGGCCAGGTAACCGCACACCAACCGGGTGACCGCGCCACCCCCGCCATAGCTCAATTGGCGAGGGCGGCGCGCCAGCACCGCATCCAGTCGCGCACCCGTGGCCGGGGGCAATCCGGGATGTGAGCACATGCGATGGGCATCGCCCTGGGGGAAGATCACCACGTCGCCCGCACTCAGCAGCAGCGGCGGGTCATCGCCCAACTCCACGTAGCACTCGCCCTCGGTGATCAGGTGAAAGATCACCACCCGTTCCGCATCGGGCTCCAGAAACGGCGCGGCGGTGTCGGCGCTGGGCGACTGGTAGCACCAGGGCGCGGTGAACCGGGCGTTGATAAAGATCGCGCCGACCAGGTGCACGACGCGCAGGGTCTGTGACAGAGCGTCCATTGGGGTTTCCCCGTGGGAGGTTCCTGATTGTGAACGCGCCTGCGCGCAACGTGGAATCTCCGGACGATCGGGTAGGGTTGGGCGACGATCGGACAGGACGCCAACGCCGGTGAGGGCGATAGTTTGCCCACAGGGTGAGTGCCGCCCTGCCATCCAGAACAAGAAAAGAGAGGTTGCCATGCCGAAGTTCGTCATTGAACGCGAGATCCAGGGCGCTGGAGCATTATCGGAAAGGGATTTGAAAGCCGCTTCGCAAAAGTCCTGCCGGGCGTTGCGTGAGTTGCCAGAGGTGCAGTGGCTGCAGAGTTATGTCACCGGTGACAAGCTCTATTGCGTGTACATCTCGCCGAGCGAGGAGCAGATCAGGGAGCACGCCCGGGTGAGCGGGTTTCCCGCCAATCGCATTTCCCAGGTCATGAACATTATCGACCCGACAACGGCGGAGTAACCGCGGCCGGACCCGATTCGTGTTTCACCCCAGAGACCGTTTCCATGAGTACACCTATTGATCTGACTGCCTGCAAATCGTCGGCGCTGCCACCGGACGGCGCCGTGGCTCTGGAAACGGACCTGACCGAGTTGATCAACCGGATGAACCGGGCAGGCGACAAGTCGCTGGTGGTGCGAGTGAATACCTGGAAGTGGTGATCACGCGGCGGTGAGCGAAAGCAATGCAAAACCCTGTGGGAGCAAGCTCGCTCCCACAGGGGGGGCTGTGGTGGTCAATGGTATCTAAATCACTACGGCACCACGCGCCTCCAGCAACTCGCGCAACACCGACCGATGACAATGGGCTTCATCCTCGCAATAACAGCCCACGGCCAGGGACGTCCGGTGGGACAGCGCGGCCAGCAGATCAAGCATCTGACTGGCAGCGGGCTGGCTCATCTCGGTCTTGAACTTGCGTCTGAACACCTCCCAGGCCTTGGCGTCTTGCGCAGCCTTGGCCTCGGCCACCAGCTCCGCGCTGGGTGACAGCAACGGCTGCCAGACATCATAAAAATCCCGACGGGCGAAATCCGCTTTCGGTACGCCACGGGGAGGGCGGCGTACCGTGCCCAGGCGCAAACCTTCGTCGGGGCGGCGCGGTGATCCGAGTTGAACGATATGGACCGCCATGGCTACTTGTGCCTCGATTCATCGAACCACTCCAGCGCCGTGCGCCACAGGCAGATGCCCAGGAAGTACGCCGACATCAGCAGCCACAGCCCCATCACCAACGGGTTGATCAGTGGATGGTTGRGCACCAGCGACAAACTGCACAGCAACCAGATGGCCGTCACCGCAATGTTGATAGGCATGAAGCGGCGCACGCGAAACGGGTGCAGGAATTTCATCCGGCTCACGGTCAGCAGGGCCAGGCCAATGACTGTAACGAAGGTGATCCACGGTGACGGGGCGATGATGTACAGGCACAGGGCAACCACGTTCCAGGCGGCGGGGAAGCCCTGGAAGTAGTTGTCCTTGCTCTTCATGTTGACGTTGCAGAAACAGAACAGCGACGACACCAGAATCAGCGACACGGTCAACAACAAGGTGTAGTCCGGCAACGGGATGTAGCGATAGATGAACAGCGCCGGGATAAACACATAGGTCAGGTAATCGATCACCAGGTCGAGGATCGAGCCATCGAAGCTCGGCAGCACTGACTGCACGTTGACCTTGCGTGCCAGCGCACCGTCCAGCCCGTCGACGATCAGGGCGACACCCAGCCACAGCAGGCAATGGGTCGGTTGGTTGTCCAGCAGGGACAGGGTGGCCAGGAAAGCGGTGACCACGCCAGTGGCCGTAAAACCATGGGCACCCCATGCTTTGAGTCTGGCGATGTACAGGGTTGAAATCACGGGGGGCGTTCTCCAGTGAATGAAGCAAGCCAGTTGTCACCTCGCGTACGGGGGCGGTGGCAAACCGGGTCGGGTTGCAGGTATCGACCGGGTATCCGGGAATAAGGTTCACCACCCATGAATCTTAGCTAAACACACCGGACAAATCCGCGCTCGCGAAGGCGCGTCAGCCCAACGGTGCTGGCACATTCACCTGCGAGGTCTATCGTTGCCTGACTGGATAACCCCCCTGCTAAAGAGGACTAGCGTCTGATCAGCACTGAAATCGGGCGTCACCCCGCAGCCTCCTGGGTCGTCCGGTGGCCCTGGTCCGCGCGCCGGATGGTATCGCTGACGAGCTGTTTTTCCAGAAGAATGCCGAGCAACTGGCAATCACCGTCGCAAGGCGTCGGCGAGTCGGGAAGAGAAAGTGAAG
>NZ_JBGCUL010000550.1:0-3054 GCF_054177685.1 Pseudomonas sp. P5_A2_2 | reverse complement strand
GCCCATGGCCGTGGTGTTGAAGCCACCGTCCACGTACATGATTTCACCGCTGATGCCGGACGCCAGGTCCGAGCACAGGAAGGCGCCGGCGTTGCCGACTTCTTCGATGGTGACGTTGCGGCGCAGCGGGGTTTGCGCTTCGTTGGCGGCCAGCATCTTGCGGAAGTTCTTGATGCCGGAAGCGGCGAGGGTGCGGATCGGGCCAGCCGATACACAGTTGACGCGAGTACCGTCCGGGCCCAGGGAGCCGGCCAGGTAACGTACGCCAGCTTCCAGGGAAGCCTTGGCCATGCCCATCACGTTGTAGTTGGGCATGGTGCGCTCGGCGCCCAGGTACGACAGGGTCAGCAGGCTGCCGTTGCGGCCTTTCATCATTTCGCGGCCAGCCTTGGCCAGGGCCACGAAGCTGTAGGCGCTGATGTCGTGAGCGATGCGGAAACCTTCACGGGTGGTGGCTTCGGTGAAGTCGCCGTCCAGTTGGTCGCCCGGGGCGAAGCCGACGGAGTGCACGATGCAGTCCAGGCCGTCCCACTTCTTGCTCAGTGCTTCGAAGACCTTGGCGATTTCTTCATCGCTGGCCACGTCGCACGGGAAGCACAGCTCAGGGCTCGAACCCCAGCCTTGTGCGAACTCTTCGACACGACCCTTGAGTTTGTCGTTCTGATAAGTGAAGGCAAGCTCAGCGCCCTCGCGATGCATGGCGGCAGCGATGCCGGATGCGATGGACAGCTTGCTGGCGACACCGACGATCAGGACGCGCTTACCGGCGAGAAAACCCATGTGTTGCTCCTCTTTTCAGGTTATTGCGCAGTGGCCGGAGCCAGAAAAGCGGCTTCCAGCAACTGCTGTGTATACGGATGTCGGGGGGCGGCAAAAATGCTTTGCGCGTCTCCCTGTTCGACCACTTGGCCATGCTTGACCACCATCAACTGGTGGCTCAGCGCTTTCACCACAGCCAGGTCATGGCTGATAAACAGATACGTCAGGTTGTACTTGGTTTGCAGTGAACGTAAAAGCTCCACTACCTGGCGTTGTACCGTGCGGTCGAGGGCCGAAGTCGGCTCGTCCAGCAGAATCAACGCCGGTTTTAACACCAATGCCCGGGCAATGGCGATTCTCTGCCGTTGCCCACCGGAAAATTCGTGGGGGTAGCGGTGCCGGGTTTCCGGATCCAGGCCTACCTCCTTGAGTACTGCAATGATCGCTTGTTCCTGTTCCGCCGCGGTGCCCATCTTGTGGATCCGCAGGCCTTCGCCAACGATGTCATTCACGCACATCCGTGGGCTCAGGCTGCCGTACGGGTCCTGAAACACCACTTGCATCTCCCGCCGCAGCGGCCGKACCTGTTGCTGCGTCAGGCAGTCCAGCGGCTGGCCTTCAAAGCGAATGGCGCCTTTGCTGGCGATCAGCCGCAAAATCGCCAGACCCAGGGTCGATTTTCCGGAACCGCTTTCACCCACAATCCCCAAGGTCTGGCCCTGGGGCAGGCTGAAATTGATGCCGTCGACCGCCTTCACATAATCGACCGTGCGCTTGAGCAAGCCTTTCTTGATCGGAAACCAGACTTTCAGGTCCTCGACCGCCAGCAAGGGCGGGCCGATCACGTTGCTTGCAGGCTTGCCGCCGGGCTCCGCTGCCAGCAGTTCCCGAGTGTACGGATGCTGCGGCGCGCGGAACAGCTCTTCGCACGATGCCTGTTCGACGATGCAACCTTGCTGCATGACACATACGCGGTGCGCAATTCTTCGCACAAGGTTCAAATCGTGGCTGATCAGCAGCAGCGCCATGCCCAATCGGGCCTGCAGTTCCTTGAGCAATTCGAGGATTTTCAGCTGGACGGTCACGTCCAGCGCGGTGGTCGGCTCATCGGCGATCAGCAGTTCCGGCTCGTTGGCCAGGGCCATGGCGATCATCACCCGCTGACGCTGGCCGCCGGACAGCTCGTGGGGCAGGGCCTTGAGGCGCTTGTGCGGCTCGGGAATGCCGACCATCTCCAGCAGCTCCAGCGTGCGTTTGGTCGCGACTTTGCCAGTCAGGCCTTTGTGGATGCGCAGCACCTCGTTGATCTGCTTTTCGATCGAGTGCAGCGGATTGAGCGAGGTCATCGGCTCCTGGAAGATCATTGCAATGCGGTTGCCGCGAATGTGGCGGATGGTTTTTTCTTTCAGGTCCAGCAGATTCTGCCCGGAATATACGATGGTGCCGGACGGATGCCGGGCGAGCGGGTAGGGCAGCAGGCGCAGGATCGAGTGTGCGGTTACCGATTTGCCGGAGCCGCTCTCGCCGACCAAAGCCAGGGTTTCACCGCGCTTGATGTCGAAGCTGACGCCTTCGACCGCCCGCTGGCAGCGATTGCCGACGACAAAGTCGACGGCCAGGTCGCGCACTTCGATCAGATTGTTCTGATTCATTTCACTTCCTCGGGTCGAAGGCATCGCGAGCTGACTCGCCGATGAACACCAGCAAACTCAACATCAAGGCCAGCACCGCAAAGGCGCTGATGCCCAGCCAGGGCGCCYGCAGGTTGGATTTGCCCTGCGCTACCAGTTCACCCAGGGACGGGCTGCCCGCCGGCAGGCCGAAACCGAGGAAGTCCAGGGCGGTCAATGTGCCGATGGCGCCGGTGAGGATGAACGGCATGAAGGTCATGGTCGAGACCATCGCGTTGGGCAAAATGTGGCGGAACATGATCGCACCGTTCTGCATGCCCAGGGCGCGGGCGGCGCGTACGTATTCCAGGTTACGCCCGCGCAGGAATTCGGCGCGTACCACGTCCACCAGGCTCATCCACGAGAACAGCAGCATGATCCCCAGTAGCCACCAGAAATTGGGTTGCACGAAACTGGCGAGGATGATCAGCAGGTACAACACCGGCAGCCCGGACCAGATCTCCAGGAAGCGCTGCCCGGCCAGATCCACCCAGCCACCGTAGAAACCCTGCAAGGCCCCGGCGATCACGCCGATGATCGAGCTGAGCACGGTCAGGGTCAGGGCGAACAGCACCGATATGCGGAACCCGTAGATCACCCGGGCCAGCACATCGCGGCCCTGATC
>NZ_JBGCUL010000549.1:0-3059 GCF_054177685.1 Pseudomonas sp. P5_A2_2 | reverse complement strand
GATCCACCGCTATCGCGAGCAAGCTCGCTCCCACAGGTACGGTGTTTTTTCAGTCAACGAATAGGTCAGTCATGAGTTTTTCGCTGCTATCCGGTGCGAACCGATAGTGCTCGAACTCCGTTACACCGCTTTCCCGCAGTATTTCCTCATCAATCAACAAGCGCCCGGTCAAGCTGCGGTTTGCGCTGCTCAGAATCACATGTGCCGCATCGGCCATGATCGCAGGCACGCGCGCATGCTTGAATGACTCCCTCGACCCCAACTGAAACTCGATGGCAGCGGTGGCAATCATGGTCTGCGGCCACAGCGAGTTGACGCTGATGCCGTAATTCCTGAATTCCTCACTCATGCCCAAGGTCAGCATGCTCATGCCGTATTTGGTCACGGTGTACGGGCTGTACTGGGCAAACCACTTGGTGGCCAGGTTCAGTGGCGGGGACAGGTTGAGGATGTGGCCACCGGACTTCTTCAAATAGGGCAGGGCGGCCTGGCTGCACAGCAGCACGGCACGGGTGTTGATCTGGTGCATCAAGTCAAAGCGCTTGAGTTCGAGGTGCTGGACCCCGGTCAATTTGATCGCCCCGGCGTTATTGATCAGCGCATCGATGCTGCCGAAATGTTCGTTGGCCTGGGCCAGTGCTTCGCGTACGGCATCCTCTTCACGTACATCTACCTGCAAGGCCAGCGCCTTGCCGCCTGCGGCTTCCACTTCCCGGGCCACACTGAAAATCGTGCCCGGCAGCTTGGGGTGGGGTTCGGCACTTTTGGCGGCGATCACAATGTTGGCCCCATCGCGTGCGGCCCGCAGCGCAATCTCGCGACCGATGCCACGGCTGGCGCCGGTGATGAACAGAGTTTTGCCTTGCAATGACATGCTGACGCTCCTGATTGTTGTTATGTGAGCAGCGGCTCGACAAACAATGTAGACGAGGAGCAAGCAACAGGGGGAGATGGTGTTGGCTTTTGTGGGAACGAGCTTGCTCGCGATAGCGGACGGTCAGTCGACATCAATGTTGGAGGTGCCGGCCTTATCGCGAGCAAGCTCGCTCCCACAGGGATTGTGGCGTTAGTGAGACATCACTTCACGGATATCCCGCGCCAGTTCCCGCACGCGCTCTTGCTCGGTGTCCCACGAGCACATGAAGCGTGCGCCGCCGTTGCCGATGAAGGTGTAGAAGCGCCAGCCCTTGGCGGTCAGCGCGGCGATGGCCGGCTCCGACAGTTGCAGGAATACGCCGTTGGCCTGTACCGGGAACATCAGCTCCACGCCCGGAATGTCGCTGACCAGTTCGGCCAGCAATTGCGCGCAGTGGTTGGCGTGGTTGGCGTATTTGAGCCAGGCGTCGTTTTCCAGGATTCCGACCCATGGTGCCGAGAGGAAGCGCATTTTCGACGCCAGTTGCCCGGCCTGTTTGCAGCGGTAATCGAAGTCTTCGGCGAGTTTGTGGTTGAAGAACAGAATCGCCTCGCCCACCGCCATGCCGTTTTTCGTGCCGCCGAAGCACAGCACGTCGACACCGGCCTTCCAGGTCAGGTCGGCCGGGGTGCAGCCGAGGAATGCGCAGGCGTTGGAGAAGCGCGCGCCGTCCATGTGCAGGTTCAGGCCCAGTTCCTTGCAGGTGGCGCTGATGGCGCGGATTTCGTCCGGGGTGTAGACGCTGCCGACTTCGGTGGCCTGGGTCAGGGTCACCACACGAGGTTTCGGGTAGTGGATATCCTGGCGCTTGAGCGCGACCTCGCGGATCGAATCCGGGGTCAATTTGCCGTTTTCGGTGCGGGCGATCAGCAGTTTGGAGCCGTTGGAGAAGAATTCCGGGGCGCCACATTCGTCGGTTTCGACGTGGGCGGTTTCCGAGCAGATCACGCTGTGGTAACTCTGGCACAGCGACGACAGCGCCAGCGAGTTGGCGGCGGTGCCGTTGAAGGCGAAAAACACTTCGCAGTCGGTTGCAAACAGTTTGCGGAAATCGTCGGACGCGCGGGCGGTCCACTCGTCGTCGCCGTATGCGCGCTGGTGGCCGTGGTTGGCCTGTTCCATGGCCGCCCAGGCTTCAGGGCAGATACCGGAATAGTTGTCGCTGGCGAATTGTTGGCTCTTGTCGGTCATGGCCTGCTTCCGTGGTCGAGATGCCTATGGTGAAGCGTCCCGTGGTCAATGAGGGTGCGCACTGTACCCAAGATCGTCAGGTGGAGCGCACAGGATGTCGCTGTCGGGAAAATACACGGTCGAAGGGCAATTATGCACGTGACTATGTACAAGAGCATGCACAAGACCATGCACAAGGCCATGCACTTAAAGCAGCGCGACGGGGCACTGGATCTGCTCAAGTGGCTGGCGCTTTTGAGCATGGTGCTCGATCACCTGCGATATGTCGGGTATTCCGCCGATTTGCTGTATGTGCCGGGACGCTTGGCGTTTCCGTGGTTCTGCCTGGCGATGGCGGCCAATCTGGCGCGCGTGCGGATTACGACGACCAGCGGCCAGTGGCGCTATCTGGGGTGGTTGCTGCTGTTTAGCGCGGTAAGTGAAATGCCTTACCGAATGTTCATTCCCAATCCCGACACCTTGAACGTGCTGCCCACCCTTGCCCTGGGCTTGCTGGTGGTTCGTGGCTGGCAGCAGCCGGTGCTTGCGTCGCGCCTGCTGGCGGTCGGCGCGGTACTTCTGGCAGTGTTTTTCTCCCAGCGCTTGATGTTCGGTTTCTATGGCGTTCTGTTGCCGCTGGCGATGCTGCTGGTACTGCAACGGCCTTGGTATTTCGCACTGTTGCCGGGGCTGGTGTGCCTGGCGGCCAATCAATGGCAGGTGCTGTATCACGCAGCTCGCCTGGGCAATATCGCGGCGATCCCGGCCATCGTCACGTGTCTGATTGCGCCATGGCTCGGGCTGTTCTTGTTGCGACATGCCGGGGGCGTAAAACCACCACCGATGCGGCGCTGGGCGTATGCGCTGTATCCCGTGCATTTCCTGCTGTTGCTCGCAGTACGACAGGCCATCGAATGACCCTGTAGGAGCGAGCCTGCTCGCGATAGCGGCGGGTCAGTCGACATCAATGTTG
>NZ_JBGCUL010000548.1:0-3061 GCF_054177685.1 Pseudomonas sp. P5_A2_2 | reverse complement strand
GAGTGGGGCTTGGGTGTCGATGAGCAAGGAGGCCGGAACCAGGTCGATTCCGGTGAGGGGCATGTATCGATTCATTTTGAATGATCTCTGTTTGTTGGGCTCAAGGCCGTCAGTCGGTCATTCTCTGTTGTCAGGTCGCCAAACCCGAATCGCCATTCTGGGCGACGGCGCCAACTATAAGCCGCATGAGATCAGCGCGGGAAGGTGAGGCATTCCCAGCTTTGTGTAGGACTAGTGATGATGAAATCTCAGACCTTTCCCATCACGTCGCTGGAAATATAAACACAGACCTGAGATGTTCACCGCCCCTTGGTTTCAGCCACCCACGCTATCCTTACTCATCGCTCTCGCCGTCGAGATGGACCTTCCCGAATGCAAACCCCAACCCCCCAACGCCCCCTCTGGAAAACCTACCTGCTTTTCCTCGCCCCAATGGTCCTGTCGAACTTCCTGCAATCCATGTCCGGCACGGTCAACAGCATCTACATCGGCCAGATGCTCGGCACTCAAGCCCTGGCGGCGGTGTCGGGGATGTTCCCCATCGTGTTTTTCTTCATCGCCCTGGTGATCGGCCTCGGCGCCGGCGCGGGTGTGTTGATCGGACAGGCGTGGGGTGCGCGGGAGACGCATCTGGTGAAGGCGATTGCCGGAGCGACGTTGTTGTTGGGGGTGTTGATCGGGTTGGTGGCGGCGGTGGTGGGGAGTGTGTTTGCGCGTTCGGCGTTGGTGGGGTTGGGGACGCCGGCGGATGTGCTGGACGATGCGGTGGCGTATGCCCATGTGATGTTGTGGATCATGCCGTCGTTGTTGGTGTTTGTGTTGTTCACGCAGTTGTTGCGCGGGGTGAGCGATACCTTGTCGCCGTTGTTGGCGCTGGTGGTGTCGACCATTGTCGGGTTGGCGCTGACGCCGGCGTTGATTCGCGGGTGGTTGGGTTTTGCGCCGATGGGGATTCAGAGTGCGGCGATTGCCGGGCTGGTGGGTAACCTGGTGGCGATGGGGCTGCTGGCGTGGCGGTTGCTTGGCAAGGGCCATCCGCTGGCGCCGGACCGGGAGTTCTTTGCGGCGATGAAGCTGGACATGGCGATTCTCGGCAAGGTGTTGCGTATCGGTTTGCCCACCGGGTTGCAGATGGTGGTGTTGTCGTTGTCGGAGCTGGTGATTCTGGCGCTGGTGAACCAGCACGGTTCCCAGGCGACGGCGGCGTATGGCGCGGTGACGCAGATCGTCAATTACGTGCAGTTCCCGGCGCTGTCGATTGCGATTACCGCGTCGATTCTCGGGGCGCAGGCGATTGGGGCCGGGCGCATCGAGCGCATGGGGCCGATTTTGAAGACCGGGTTGATGATCAATGTGTGCCTGACCGGTGGTCTGGTGGTGCTCGGGTACTTGCTGTCGCATTGGTTGCTGGCGTCGTTCCTCACCGAAGAGGCGACGCGGACCATGGCCCGGCACCTGTTGCACATCATGCTCTGGAGCCTGTTGGTGTTCGGCTTCCAGGCGATCATCGGCGGCATCATGCGCGCCAGTGGCACGGTGATGGTGCCGGTGGCGATTTCCATCGTCTGCGTGGTGGGTGTGCAGTTGCCGGCGGCGTATCTGCTGGATGCGAAGTTCGGGCTGCAAGGGGTGTGGATGGCGTTTCCGGTGGCGTATCTGGGGATGCTGGTGTTGCAGACGCTGTATTACAAAGTGGTGTGGCAGCATCAGAAGATTGAGCGATTGGTTTAGTTGGTTTTTTCATTGCCTGTTCGCGATTGTGGTGGTTCAGTTGATGTAGAGGTTGACTGTACTGACGTCTTCGCGGGCAAGCCCGCTCCCACAGGGACTGTGGTGTTTGTAGTCTTGTGCACACTGAAAATCAGGTACTTCATTCAGTGGGAGCAGGATTCACCGATAGGCCTGATCGCCTGGGGAGGTTTTCACATGAGCCCCTTGTCCCATTCCATCCTGCAAGACCGGCCAGCGGCGGGGCGACGGCTGGTAGAACCGCTGCTGCCTTACGCTAACCGCCCCGATGTGATCGTTCTGGCCTTGCCCCGTGGCGGCGTGCCGGTGGCTTATGAAGTGGCCACGGCGTTGAAGGTTCGCCTGGACCTGATGCTGGTGCGCAAGCTCGGCGTACCGTCCCACCCGGAGTACGCCATGGGCGCAATTGCCAGCGGCGGTATCCAGATTCGTAATGAAGAGGCGCTGCGGGTGCACCCGATCGACCGCGCCGCTTTCGACGCCGTGGTCGAACGGGAAAGCCGCGAACTGCTGCGCCGCGAGAAGGTCTACCGCGGCACGCGRCCGCCGGTGCTGCTCAAGGATCAGGTGGTGATCCTGATCGACGACGGCCTGGCCACCGGCGCTTCAATGCGGGCGGCGATCCAGGCGCTGTGGGTGCAGGCGCCTTCGCGCATCGTGGTGGCGGTGCCGGTGGCGCCGATCGAGACAGTGCAGGCCCTGCGCAGCGAGGTGGATGAACTGGTCTGCCCGCTGCTGCCCGAGTGGTTCACGTCGATTGGGCATTGGTACATGGATTTTACCCAGACCTCGGATGCCGAGGTGATCGAGCTGTTGCAGCGGGCGTGGCAGCGCGGGGAGTGCTGACGGCCATCTGCAAGTGGTCGCAAATCACCGCGCGAGGTGGAATAAACGCCGGTTGTTTGCTTTAGTCATCTGATGCCACCCCTCGTGTGCGGCACGCCAACTCAAGACGGGAGCCCTCCCGGAGAGTGCCATGAACCTTCGATCCGCGCGTTGCGTTGTTCTGGCCGGTACGTTGGTGTTCGGCCCGGTGCAGTTCAGCCTGGCGCCGTTCGCTGAAGCCGTGGAATACAAGAAAGTGAACGCCAAGGCCAGCACCTTGAGTTTCACCTATCAGCAGATGGGTTCGCGAAGCTACGGCACTTTCGGCAAGTTCGACGCCAATCTCGACTTCGACACCGATAACCCTGGCGCCGCCCACGCCACGCTGACCATCGACCTCAACAGCATCGACGCCGGCAGCAGCGACGCCAACACCGAGCTGCAAAAACCGGCATGGTTCGACACGGCGACTTATCCGGTGGTGACC
>NZ_JBGCUL010000547.1:0-3061 GCF_054177685.1 Pseudomonas sp. P5_A2_2 | reverse complement strand
ATTCACCGCTGTGCAGGGGTTGCCTGGCGAGGTTGAAGCGCCAATATACCCGCAGCCAGAATGCGTCCTTGATGACGCCATTGGCTTCGAGTCGGTAGAAGGTGCGGGTCGGCGTGGTGCCCTTKGGCACATCCAGCAATTGTTCCTGGGCAACGTTCAGCGGCTGTACCAGCGCCGAATGAATTTTCCAGGCTGAAGCACCCAACAGCAGCCCCGCCAGAACCAGTCCGGTTTCCAGCAGCAGCAAGAATTTACGTCTCACGTATCAAGCATCCAGTAGCGCACGGGCAATGGTTTGGAGTTTACGTGTGAGCGGCCCAACCGGCCAGTGAAGAGCAGCACAGGCGCGCACCGGCCAAACGCCATACACGCTGTTGCAGATAAATACTTCGTCAGCCCATTGCAGTTGTTCGAGGGGAATGTCGGTGATTTGCGTGGGGATTCCCAGCGACCTGGCCTGAAACAATATTTCGCCACGCATCACGCCGGCCACGCCGCAGCGCTTGAGGTCGGCGGTGACGAGTACACCATCACGCACCAGGAACAAATTGCTGAACACGCCTTCAATCACGCGCCCGGCCTGATCGAGCATCAAGCCTTCGGCATGCTCGGTGTCCTGCCATTCGGCACGGGCGAGGACTTGTTCAAGACGGTTCAGGTGCTTGAGGCCAGCCAGTAATGGCTGTCTGGACAATCGCGTGGTGCAAGGAAACAGACGAACACCCTGCTCGCCATGCACGGCAGGGTAAGCCGCGGGTGGATTGCCTTGCAGAATGCGTCGGGCCTGAGCCGAAGGATCCGGGGCATAACCGCGCAGACCATCGCCACGAGTGAGGATGAGCTTGAGCACCCCGTCACCCAGTGCCCCGGCGTAGGCCAGCAGTTCGCTGCGGATCAACGCCTGATCGGCGGCAAGCGCCAGACGCGAACAACCGTCCGCCAGACGCGACAGATGCCGGTCCAGCAATACGGGCTGCCCGTTACGCACGGCGATGGTCTCGAACAGACCGTCGCCATAAGCCAGGCCGCGATCCTTCAGCGACAAAGCGTCAGCCGGCTGACCGTCGACCCAGCTGTCCATCAGCCTGCGAACCGGCGGAACACCAGCGAGCCGTTAGTGCCGCCAAAACCGAAGGAGTTGGAAACGACCACATCGATATCCATATTACGCGCCGTGTGCGGCACGAAATCGAGGTCGCAACCTTCGTCCGGCTCATCGAGGTTGATGGTCGGCGGCGCTACCTGGCTGTTGATCGCCAGCACGCTGAAAATCGCCTCGACCGCGCCCGCCGCACCCAGCAGGTGGCCGGTCATGGACTTGGTGGAACTGACGGCCAGCTTGTAGGCGTGATCGCCGAACACCGACTTGATCGCATTGACTTCGGCCAGGTCGCCTGCGGGAGTCGAAGTGCCGTGGGCGTTGATGTACTGCACTTGATCGCCATTGATTTTGGCATCGCGCAGCGCATTGGTGATGCAACGAGCAGCACCGGCACCATCGGCGGGCGGCGAAGTCATGTGGTAAGCATCGCCGCTGGTGCCGAAACCGATCAGCTCGGCGTAGATGGTCGCGCCACGGGCCTTGGCGTGTTCCAGCTCTTCCAGAACCAGCGCACCGGCACCGTTGGACAATACAAAGCCATCACGCCCCTTGTCCCATGGACGGCTGGCGCGGGTCGGCTCGTCATTGCGGGTCGACAGCGCGCGGGAGGCACCGAAGCCGCCCATGCCCAGACCGCAGGCCGCCATCTCGGCACCACCGGCAATCATCACGTCGGCTTCGTCGTACATGATGTTGCGGGCGGCCATGCCAATGCAGTGGGTACCAGTGGTACAGGCCGTGGCGATGGCGTAGTTAGGTCCCTGTGCCCCCAGATGGATCGACAGGAAACCGGAAATCATATTGATGATCGAGCCTGGTACGAAGAACGGAGAGATCCGTCGTGGGCCAGTCTCGTGCAGCGTACGGGCAGTTTCTTCGATATTGGTCAGACCGCCAATACCCGAACCCATGGCCACGCCGATGCGCTCACGGTTGGCGTCGGTGACTTCCAGGCCGGCGTTGCGTACCGCCTGAAAACCTGCGGCCAGACCGTATTGAATGAACAGGTCGAGCTTGCGGGCTTCCTTGACCGACAGGTATTCCTCGACATTGAAGCCCTTTACCGAGCCGCCAAAACGGGTGGAATAGGCAGAAAGGTCGGCGTGTTCGATCAGACCAATGCCACTGCGGCCAGCCAGAATGCCCTGCCAGCTGCTCGGCACATCCGTGCCCAGTGGCGACAACATACCCATACCGGTGACTACGACGCGTCTACGCGACACAGCACTCTCCTTTTTCAAATGACGACTTTGCATCAGGCCTAAAGAAAAAACCGCACGCCGTGATAGCAGTGCGGTTTTTCCATGACAGCGAGCAACGATTACAAACTATTACGCCTGGTGGCTAGTAACGTAGTCGATTGCAGCTTGTACGGTAGTGATCTTCTCGGCTTCTTCGTCAGGGATTTCGGTCTCGAATTCCTCTTCCAGAGCCATCACCAGCTCAACGGTGTCAAGGGAGTCGGCACCCAGGTCTTCTACGAAGGAAGCAGTGTTGACCACTTCTTCTTCTTTAACGCCCAGTTGCTCAGCAACGATTTTCTTGACGCGCTCTTCGATGGTGCTCATACCTTGTTTTCACTCCTAATGGACAAATTCAGGCAGCTGGCCAGTGGGTAAGTGTATAGAAAGACTTTTCAGCTTTTCAACTGAAAGCTTCACTCCTCAAACCCGGTGACCCTATGCCGATAAAATAGATTGCAGCTTTATAACGGATTTTAGACAGCTCGTATGACATTTTTTTGAAGCAATCCGTCACATTTGAATTACATGTACATCCCGCCGTTCACCGGGATTGTAGCTCCGGTAACGTAAGCCGCACCGTCCGACGCAAGAAAAGCGACCACGGACGCGATCTCTTGAGCTTGCCCCAGACGACCCAGCGGAATCTGCGTCTGCAAGGCTTCACGCTGCGCTTCGGGCAATTCACGGGTCATATCGGTATCGATGAACCCTGGGG
>NZ_JBGCUL010000546.1:0-3068 GCF_054177685.1 Pseudomonas sp. P5_A2_2 | reverse complement strand
GTCGTTGTGCGTGGCATCGGCAATGCGACTGTGGAAGTCCAGGTCAGGCTGCAACAGCGCCTCCGGCGTCGGTGCGGCTTCCATGCGCTGGTAGGCTTCACCGATGGACGCGATGTCTGCATCCGTGGCGAATTGCGCGGCGAGGGCGGCAGCAGCCGGTTCGATGATGCTGCGCACACTGGTCAGCAGGTCGAAAAACTGATTCTGCGGGCTGCTTTGCATCAACCAGTGCAGCACGTCCGGATCGAGCATGTGCCAGTCCTTGCGCGGCTTGACCACGGTGCCGACCCGCGGACGGGAATACACCAGGCCTTTGGCAACCAGGACCCGGGTGGCTTCACGCAGCACCGGCCGGCTGACCGCATATTCTTCGCACAACAGCGCTTCGGCGGGCAGTTTGTCGTCCGGCAGGAACCGTCCCGAGACGATCTGCATGCCCAGTTCCTGGACGATGCGCGAGTGCATGCTTTTGCGGTCGGAGGGTTTGCGGTAATCCATGGGGAGCGGCGCGGTCCTGTGCGAATAGGTGTCGCGCATGATAGCAGGCGCGGTACAAACTTGAGGTGGATACACAAACCAAATGTGGGAGCTAGCCCTGCTGGCGATAGCGGAGTGTCAGTCAACATTAATATCAACTGATAGGCCGAAATCGCTAGCAGGCTAGCTCCCACAGGGGATTTGTGTTGTCAGTGAGAGTGGCGCGGCACTTCAGCCCCGCGACAACCCACCAGGAAGTCGAAGTCGCAACCCTGGTCCGCTTGCAGCACGTGGTCGATGTACAGCTGGCGATAGCCACCGACGATCAGGTTCTGCGGCGGTTGCAGATCAGCCATGCGCGCGGCCAGTTCGGCATCCGGAATATCCAGGTGCAAACGGCCGCTGGCGCAATCGAGTTCGATCCAGTCGCCTTCCTTCACTGCGGCCAGCGGGCCGCCGGCCGCGGCTTCCGGGGCGACGTGCAGGACAACCGTGCCATACGCAGTGCCACTCATGCGCGCATCGGAAATACGCACCATGTCGGTCACACCCTGGGCCAGCAGCTTGGCCGGCAGGCCCATGTTGCCCACTTCGGCCATGCCCGGATAACCCTTCGGCCCGCAGTTCTTCATCACCAGGATCGAGTCGGCATCCACGTCCAGTTCCGGATCGTTGATCCGTGCCTTGTACATGTCAAAGTTCTCGAACACCACCGCGCGACCGCGATGCTGCATCAGTTCGGGCGTGGCGGCGGACGGCTTGAGCACAGCGCCCAGCGGTGCCAGGTTGCCGCGCAATACACAGATGCCGCCGTCGGCGCGGATCGGGTTGTCGAGGGTGCGGATCACTTCGTCCTCGCCATAGATCGGCGCGTCCCTGGTGTTCTCGCCGATGGACTTGCCGTTGACGGTCAGGGCATGCGGGTTCGGGATCAGGTCGGCTTCACCGAGGCGACGCAGCACCGCCGGCAAGCCACCGGCGTAATAGAACTCTTCCATCAGGAAGCGCCCGGACGGTTGCAGGTCGACGATGGTCGGCATGCCGCGACCGATACGGGTCCAGTCATCCAGGTCCAGTTCCACGCCAATGCGCCCGGCAATGGCCTTCAGGTGGATCACTGCGTTGGTTGAACCGCCGATGGCGGCATTGACGCGAATGGCGTTCTCGAAGGCCTCTTTGGTCAGGATCTTCGACAGCTTCAAGTCTTCGCGCACCATCTCCACGGCCCGCATGCCGGACATGTGCGCCAACACGTAACGGCGCGCATCCACCGCCGGGATCGCTGCGTTGTGGGGCAGGGATGTACCGAGCGCTTCGGCCATGCAGGCCATGGTCGAGGCGGTGCCCATGGTGTTGCAGGTACCGGCCGAGCGGGACATGCCGCCCTCGGCCGCGAGGAAATCGTCAATGCTGATGGTGCCGGCCTTGACCTGTTCGCTGAGCTGCCAGACCACGGTGCCGGAGCCGATGTCCTTGCCCTTGTGCTTGCCGTTGAGCATCGGCCCGCCGGTGACCACGATGGCCGGCACGTCGCAACTGGCGGCGCCCATCAGCAAGGCCGGGGTGGTCTTGTCGCAACCGGTCAGCAGCACCACGCCATCGATCGGGTTGCCGCGAATGGCTTCTTCGACATCCATGCTCGCCAGGTTGCGGGTGAGCATGGCGGTCGGGCGCAGGTTCGATTCGCCGTTGGAGAACACCGGAAACTCCACCGGGAAGCCGCCGGCCTCGATCACCCCGCGTTTGACGTRCTCGGCAATCTGGCGGAAATGCGCGTTGCACGGGGTCAGTTCCGACCAGGTGTTGCAGATGCCGATGATCGGCTTGCCATGGAACTGGTGGTCGGCGATGCCCTGATTCTTCATCCAGCTGCGGTACATGAAACCGTTCTTGTCGGCGGTGCCAAACCATTGGGCGGAGCGCAGGGTGGGTTTCTTATCAGACATGAGCGATTCTCTTATTGTATGACTATATTGTTCGAGCTGAGGCGTAACATAAGCGCAAATTCCGCGCTTTGGAAGTGTTGTTGAGTAAATAGTATTACTATATAGTCCGCTCAAACGGAGGGATGGCCCTGGCGAATTTTTCGCGAGAGGCGTCCCCCGAGGTTCCATAACAACAACAATCGGAGACCGATCTCATGAGCCAGGAACTGCGGCTTATCCGTCGCATCACGCTGAAACTGATTCCCTTCCTGATCCTGCTGTACCTGATCGCCTATGTGGACCGCTCCGCGGTGGGCTTCGCCAAATTGCACATGGGCGCGGACATCGGCCTGGGCGATGCTGCCTACGGTCTTGGCGCCGGGCTGTTCTTCATCGGCTACTTCCTGCTGGAAATCCCCAGCAACCTGATGCTCGACCGCTTCGGCGCACGGCGCTGGTTCGCGCGGATCATGGTCACCTGGGGTGCCATCACCATCGGCATGGCCTTTGTCCAGGGGCCGAACAGCTTCTATGTGATGCGCTTTTTGCTCGGCGCCGCCGAAGCCGGGTTCTTCCCGGGCGTTCTGTACTACATCACCCAATGGTTCCCGGTGCGCCATCGCGGCAAGATCCTCGGGCTGTTCATCCTGTCGCAACCCATTGCGA
>NZ_JBGCUL010000545.1:0-3074 GCF_054177685.1 Pseudomonas sp. P5_A2_2 | reverse complement strand
GTGTACACACATCTTGTGAACACTATCAATCACTGTGGGAGCGGGCTTGCCCGCGAAGGCGTCTGAGCTGACACCGACAATCTTTCAGACCAACTCTTTAAGCCGATGCCACAGCATCCCCAACGCCAGCAACGGCGAACGCAAATGTTTGCCGCCGGGGAAGGTGATGTGCGGCACCTGGGCAAACAGATCGAAGCCGCCACTGTGCTGGCCGCTGATAGCTTCGGCCAGTAGCTTGCCGGCCAGGTGCGTGGCATTCACGCCATGACCGGAATAGGCCTGTGCGTAGTACACGTTCGGCTGGTCCTTGAGTCGCCCGATCTGCGGCAGGCGATTGGCGCCGATGCCGATCATGCCGCCCCATTGGTAATCGATCTTCACTGCGCTCAATTGCGGGAAAACCTCGAGCATTTTCGGGCGCATGTACGCGGCGATGTCTTTCGGGTCGCGGCCCGAGTAATGGCAGGCGCCACCAAACAGCAGGCGCCGGTCCGCCGAGAGCCGGTAGTAATCCAGCGCCACCCGCTGGTCACAGACCGCCATGTTCTGTGGCAGCAGGGCGTGGGCCAGTTCTTCGCTCAATGGTTCGGTGGCGATGATGTAGCTGCCGGCGGGCAGGACTTTACCGCTGAGTTCCGGATTGAGGTTATTGAGGTAGGCATTGCAGCCCAGCACCAGGGTCTTGGCGCGCACCGAGCCCTCGGCGGTATGGACCTTGACCTCGGGGCCATAGTCGATGCGGGTCACGGCCGACTGCTCGAACAACTGGACCCCCAGTCGTTGTGCCGCGGCTGCTTCGCCCAAGGCCAGGTTCAGTGGATGCAGGTGCCCCGAACCCATGTCGATCAGGCCACYGACGTAACGCGTGGAACCGACCACGGTGTGCATCTCATTGGCTTGCAGCAAACGGGTCTCGTAGCGATAACCGAGGCTGCGCAGTTCTTCGGCATCCTCGGCGAAGCCTTCAAGGTCACGGGGCTTGTTGGCGAGGTCGCAGTAACCCCAGGTCAGGTCGCAGGGGATCTGGCAGCGCTCGACCCGTTGCCGGACGATTTCCACGGCTTCCAGGCCCATGAGTTTCATTTGCCGCACGCCTTCGACACCGATGACATTGGTGAACTGATCGAGGCCGTGGCCGACGCCGCGAATCAGCTGCCCGCCATTGCGTCCACTGGCGCCCCAGCCGATCTTGTGGGCCTCAAGCAACACCACGCTGAGGCCACGTTCGGCGAGCTCAAGCGCCGTGTTCAACCCCGAAAACCCGCCGCCCACCACACAGACATCGGCCAGCACTTCGCCTTTGAGCGCCGGAAGYTCGGGCTGCGGCAGGCTGCTGGCGGCGTAGTAGGAAGCAGTGTGGTTCAGAGCAGGCTGTTGAGCACGGGCATTCATGTGCGTGATCCTGATTCTTGCGTTTGGAAAACCTGACGGAGCATAAGCCGGACCTTTCCGGACGGGCAACATTGGTCGGCTGGTGCTGTCTGGATCGAAGCTTTTGCGTCAGAATCCGGCTCTATTCCGCTATTGGTCACCGCTTCAATGAGCTGCAACAGCCAGACAATCCGTACCCTGCGCCAGCAGATTCCCTCGTTCGAGTGCGTTCCCGGATGCCATGACTGCTGCGGGCCGGTGACCACCTCACCGGAAGAAATGTCGCGCCTGCCGCGCAAGACCCGCGCCGAGCAGGATGCCGCCATGGAAGAGCTCAACTGTGTGCATCTGGGACCGAATGGTTGCACCGTGTATGACGAGCGGCCGCTGATCTGCCGGTTGTTCGGCACCACCAAGACCTTGCCGTGCCCCAACGGGCGCGGGCCGGTGGAGCTGATTCATCCGCGGGTGGAGAAGCAGGTGTTCGAGTACATGGCCAGCACTCGGCAGGTGTTGGTTTAAGCGGCGGCGTACTTCAGCAGAACCGAGTCGACTTCATCGCGGGCAAGTCGGATCGCCGCACCGCCGCTCCCACAGGTGCTGCACCGACCCTGTGGGAGCGAGCTTGCTCGCGATGGGGTCTGAACAGACACCGGAAAATCCTCAATCCGGAATCGGCAAGGTCAGGCTCTCTTTCACCTCTTCCATCACGATATAGCTCTTGGACTCGCGCACATGGGGCAGCTTGAGCAGGATGTCGCCCAGCAATTTGCGGTACGAGGCCATCTCGGAGATCCGCGCCTTCACCAGGTAGTCGAAATCCCCTGACACCAGATGGCACTCCAGCACATGGGGTAATTTCAGCACCGCGCGTCGGAACTCTTCGAAAGTATCGCCGGATTTGTAGTCCAGGCTGATCTCGACGAACACCAGCAGACTACCCTTCAGGTGCTGCGGATTGAGCCTGGCGTTGTAGCCCATGATGATCCCTTCGCGCTCCAGACGCCGGACCCGCTCAGTACAGGGCGTGGTCGAGAGCCCGACCTTTTCTCCAAGCTCCGTAAAGGAAATCCGCCCGTCCGCTTGCAGGATCCGCAGGATGTTGCGGTCGATCTTGTCCAGCTCACGTTTGGTCTGAGTGTTGGTACGCATAGGGGATGCGCCTCCGTGAAAAGGGTTTTTGCCGAGAATTGTCGCCAAATATAGGCGCTTATATAGTGAAAAGCACTGGCAGATCTTTTTTACACTGCGCGCATCTGAAGCTCTGAATAACAAACGTCAGCGGTTAGCCGCGATGAGGGATATGAAAATGCGCGTCATGGTCTTGGGTAGCGGCGTCATCGGTACCACCAGTGCTTATTATCTGGCCCGTGCCGGATTCGAAGTGGTGGTGGTCGACCGGCAGCCGGCTGCTGCCATGGAGACCAGTTTCGCCAACGCCGGCCAGGTGTCGCCGGGTTATGCCTCGCCGTGGGCTGCGCCGGGCGTACCGCTCAAGGCCATCAAGTGGCTGTTGCAGCGCCACGCACCCTTGGCGATCAAGGCTACTGCCGACATCGACCAGTACCTGTGGATGGCACAGATGCTGCGCAACTGCACCGCCAGCCGTTACGCGGTGAACAAGGAGCGCATGGTCCGTCTGTCCGAGTACAGCCGTGACTGCCTCGACGAACTGCGCGCCGAAACCGGCATTGCCTACGAAG
>NZ_JBGCUL010000544.1:0-3076 GCF_054177685.1 Pseudomonas sp. P5_A2_2 | reverse complement strand
GGGTTCAGCTCGGCCCAGGCGAGAATTTTCACCACCTCGCCGTTGAACGCCCGGGCGTCGATCTCCAGCGGCACCTGCCGGGCATCTTCGGCAAACGGCGGCGCCAGCAGCTTGACCCGCTCATCGAAAACGAACGGCGCATTGCCCAGAAACTGCTGGTGATAGAAGGCCCACATCACCGATGGCACCGGGTCTTTGCCGGGATCGATTTCGGCGGCCTGTGCCGCCAGGCTTAACCAGCAGGCCAACRGACAACTCCCTCGCCATTTCATCGCCTGCTCCTTATTGATACATCTCGGGCACGTCGTAACGCAGGCCGTAATGGCCGTAGATGGTCTTCACCGAGCCCTCGCGGATCAGGCCTTCGAGCGCCTCGTCCACGGCATAGGCCAGCTGACGGTTGCTTTCGTGCACCGCCATGCCGATCTCCCAGAGCTGCTTGCCCATGTTCGGGTAGGCGTTTTCTGCCAGCGCCACTTGCGGGTCGGCCGCTTCATGGACCTGCCAGTCGATTTCGCCGCGCATGGCCATCACCGCGTCGACCTCACCGGCCTTCATCGCGGCAAAGGCCTGGGGCACGCCGGGATAGTGATGGGTCTTGCCGGCGAGCATGCCGTTGAACACCGAGGTCAGGTAGAACGACGGCACGCTGTCGACTTCGACACCAATCGGGTGTTGCTCGAACACCGCGACGCTGGCGACCTTGTCCAGCCGCCGGCGGTCATAGGCCACCTGCCATTGTTCGTTCTGGTACGGACCGAACATCACCACTTGGCCGTTGACCAGTTCGCCGAACTCGTTGCGCTTCTGCGCGTAGTCACGGTCATAAGGCACGCGCATCATCAGGTCGGCCAGCTGCTGGTTGTGCAAGGCACTGGCACGCCAGATGTAATCGCGCAGGTCGTCGTCGAGCTTTTCCCCGGCCGGTGCCCAGATCAGTGTCAGGCGCACGCCGAGCGCCTTGGCCAGGGCCTCGGCGAGTTCGACATCGACACCCTGGGGCTTTCCGGCGCGTTCAAAGCTGTAGGGGGCGAAGTCCTTGTAGACCGCCACCTTCAGCTCCCCGGCGGCGATCATTTCGTCGTAATTGCGAACCTGCGCCTGCGCCGTCTGGCAGCACAGCCACAGAGCGCTGATCAACACCGCGAGCAGGCGCATGGGTCACTCCTCGACGTGCACAGTGTCCAGATAAGTGCGCACCGCCCACAAGGCTTCCTGGCTCAGGTAGTCGGCCATCTTCGGCATGTACACCCGGCCGTCGCGCACCGCGCCATGGCGCACCCGTTCGGCGAACCATTCATCGCCCGCCTCACCGACATCGAGCATGCGCAAGTCGGGGGCGATACCGCCGGACTTGGCTTCCAGGCCATGACAGGCCGCGCAGTTCTGGGTGTAGGCCGAGGCACCGATTTCCACTGCCTTGTCGTGTTCCGGGGTGGTGCGATACGGGTTCACCGCGGCCCAGCCATCGGCATCGAGCTGCACGCCGGCGTCCTTGATCGGGGTCAGCCCCGGGGTGGCCACGGCTTGCGGGACCACGTTGCCGTGGGCCCACACGGAACCTGCGCTGATAAGACCGGCCAATAGCCCGGTCACGAGCAAGGCGTTGCGTATTGTTGTCATTGTTATGCCCTCTGGATTGCACGCAAAACCTCTTGGCAGAGGCTATGGCAGCCATCTTAGAAACGGTATCGCCCTCACCCCATGCTGCTTTGKTGGTCGCCACCTAGTCCCTTGGTAGTAAGGCGCCGGATGGACACCACCGGTACTTTCTGCATATTTCCTCAGCCTCAGGGGATTTCTATGCTGGCGCTGACGGTCATGGAGAGCCTTATGCGCCAGCTTGCCCCTTACGCCCTGATCTACCTGCTGGCGATTGCCTGCGCCGCCGGCCTGGCCACCCAGAGCCGGGCCGCCGATGCGCCCTTGCAGGTGCGGATCGGCTATCTGGGTTACCGCCCCGACCCAGGCCCGGTAATGTCGAACGTCATCCCCGAGCCCACCGATGCCGGGCTGCGCGGCGCCGAACTGGCGATCACCGACAGCAACAGCACCGGGCGTTTTCTCAACCACGGCTACAACCTGGTCAGCGCCAGTGTCGACAGCCCCGAGGCCTTGCTCGAAGCGGCAAAGGCGCAGCATGAACAAGGCCTGCGCCTGTTTGTGGTCAATGCCCCCGCCACCAGCCTGCGCCAATTGAGTGCAGCGCTGCCCGACAGCCTGCTGTTCAACGCCGGTAGCCCCGATGACAGCCTGCGCACCACCGATTGCCTGGCGAACGTGCTGCATACCTTGCCGAGCCGGGCGATGCTCGCCGATGCACTGGCGCAGTTTCTGGTGCTGCGCAAATGGCAGCGGGCGCTGCTGATTGTCGGCCCGACCCCGGACGATCAAGCCTATGCCGCTGCCCTGCGCCGCGGGGCAAAGCGCTTCGGCTTGCAACTGGTGGCGGAAAAAACCTGGAGTTTTGATAACGACCAACGCCGCAGCGCCCAGGCGGATATGCCGCTGTTCACCCAGACTGCCGAGTACGACGTGGTACTGGTGGCCGATGAACGCGGCGACTTCGGTGAATACGTGCCCTACCAGACCTGGTACCCGCGCCCGGTCGCCGGCACCCAGGGCCTGACCCCGGTGGGCTGGCACAAGACCGTCGAAACCTACGGCGCCGCGCAGCTGCAAAAACGCTTCGAAGCCCTGACCGGGCGCTGGATGAATGACCGTGATTTCGCAGCCTGGATGGCCGTGCGCAGTATCGCCAGCGCCGTGAGCAAACTGCGCCAGGCCGAGCCGATGGCGATCCGCACGCTGGAAATCAGCGACCAGTTGCCCCTCGACGGGTTCAAGGGCCGCAAGCTCAGCTACCGGTCGTGGAACGGCCAGTTGCGCCAGCCGATTCCCATCATCCAGCCCCGGGCGCTGGTCAGTACGTCACCCCAGGACGGCTTTCTGCACCCCTTCAACGAGATGGACAGCCTGGGCTACGACAAACCCGAGGTCAGTTGCCGTTTTCCCTGATCCGATAATCACGACAACAAGGAATCCGCCATGCGCCGCACCCTGCTCTCTTGCGCCT
>NZ_JBGCUL010000543.1:0-3084 GCF_054177685.1 Pseudomonas sp. P5_A2_2 | reverse complement strand
GACGCACTGTTCTAGAATGGCCCGACGCAACCTATAACAACAATGAGAGTGACCCGATGATGCAAGCTCAACTGTTGAGCCAGCGCAGCAGAGTGTTCGACCATGCCGACCCTTATGCGGTATCGGGCTACGTCAATCAGCACGTCGGCAACCACTGCATTCTCATGCCCCGCGCCGGCAGTCCGCTGGCCAGCCTCGATCATCGCAAGTTCGCCAGCCTCGACCTGTGCCGCATCAGTTACGGTGCCAGTGTGCGCGTGACGTCCGGTGCGCTGGACAGCATTTATCACCTGCAAGTGCTGCTGCGCGGCAATTGCCTGTGGCGTGGCCACGGCCAGGAACATTACTTCGCCCCCGGCGAGCTGCTGTTGATCAATCCCGATGATCCGGTGGACCTGACGTACTCCGCCGATTGCGAAAAATTCATCCTCAAAGTCCCGACCCGCTTGTTTGAATCGGTCTGCGATGAGCAGCGCTGGCGCTATCCGGGGCAGGGCGTGCGGTTTCTGGAAAACCGTTATCAGCTCAATGAACTGGAAGGTTTCGTCAACCTGTTGGCGATGATCTGCCAGGAGGCCGAATCCACCGAGCAGATCCCCAGGGTGCAGGAGCATTACACGCAGATCATCGTCAGCAAGATGCTCAGCCTGATGAAAACCAATGTCTGCCGCCTCGAACTGGGCTCGCAGACGGCCACGTTCGAGGCGATTGCCGATTACATCGCCAATAACCTCAAGCAGGACATCGACAGCGAAGCACTGGCGCGCCAGGCGCACATGAGCCTGCGTTCCTTGTACGGACTGTTCGAGCGCAATGCCGGCGTCACGCCAAAAAACTACCAGCGCCAGAAACGCCTGCAACGCATCAACGCCTGCTTGCGCGACCCGACCTGCAACGTGCGCAACGTCACCGAAGTGGCGATGGACTACGGCTTCCTGCACCTTGGCCGGTTCTCCGACAGCTACCGCAAGCAGTTCGGCGAGTTGCCGTCCGATACCCTCAAGCGCCGGCATTGAGCTTTCAAGTTTGATGTTGTCTGGTCTGGCCCCATCGCGAGCAAGCTCGCTCCCACAGTGTTATTGGCTGGATGCAAAATTTGCGTTCAACCGAAATCACTGTGGGAGCGAGCTTGCTCGCGATGGGGCCGGTACATTCACCATTGATGGCGCCTGACACACCACCAGTGACTGCACAAAACGGATAAAGGTCTGCACCCCGCGGATACTCCAGCCTGACCCCCCGTCCTAGCATGGCCCTGCCTGAACAATAACAATGGAGGCGGCGGCCATGTCCCTGCGACCCGAATATTTGCATTCCCTGCTTGAAGACGATCCCGAGCAGGGCCTCTATCGCTGCAAGCGCGAGATGTTCACCGACCCCCGGTTGTTCGATCTGGAGATGCAGCACATCTTCGAGGGCAACTGGCTCTACCTGGCACACGAAAGCCAGATTCCCAATATCAACGATTTCTACACCACCACCATGGGGCGCCAGTCGATCTTCATCGCACGCAACAAGGACGGTGTACTCAACGCCTTCATCAATGCCTGCAGCCACCGCGGCGCGACCCTGTGCCGGCACAAGTCCGGCAACAAGAGCTCCTACACCTGCCCGTTCCACGGCTGGACCTTCAACAACTCCGGCAAGCTGCTAAAGGTCAAGGATCCGGCCAACGCCGGCTACCCGGCGAGCTTCAACTGCGAAGGCTCCCACGACCTGACCCGCGTCGCGCGTTTCGAGTCCTATCGCGGCTTCCTGTTCGGCAGCCTCAAGGCCGATGTGCTGCCACTGGTCGAGCACCTGGGCGAGTCGGCGAAGATCATCGACATGATCGTCGATCAGTCGCCTGATGGCCTGGAAGTGCTGCGTGGTTCTTCGAGCTACATCTACGAAGGCAACTGGAAACTCACCGCCGAAAACGGCGCCGACGGCTACCACGTCAGCTCCGTGCACTGGAACTACGCGGCTACCCAGAATCAGCGCAAGCAGCGCGAGGCCGGCGACAGCAATCCGACCATGAGCGCCGGCAGCTGGGCCAAGCAGGGTGGTGGTTTCTATTCCTTCGACAAGGGCCACATGCTGCTCTGGACCCGCTGGGCCAACCCCGAGGACCGTCCGCTGTACGAGCGTCGCGACGAACTGGCGCAAGACTTCGGCAAGGCCCGCGCCGACTGGATGATCGAGAACTCGCGCAATTTGTGCCTTTACCCCAACGTGTACCTGATGGACCAGTTCAGCTCGCAGATCCGCATCGCCCGGCCGATCTCGGTCAACCGCACGGAAATCACCATTTACTGCATCGCCCCCAAGGGCGAGAGCGACCACGCCCGTTCCAGCCGGATTCGTCAGTACGAGGACTTCTTCAACGTCAGCGGCATGGCCACTCCGGACGACCTGGAAGAATTCCGCTCCTGCCAGACCAGCTATCAGGGCAGCGTCACCACCTGGAACGACATGTCCCGTGGTGCCGAGCACTGGATCGAAGGCGCTGACGAGGCCGCCAAAGAGATTGACCTGCACCCGTTGCTCAGTGGCGTACGCACCGAAGACGAAGGTCTGTTCGTGCTGCAACACAAGTACTGGCAGCAGACCATGCTCAAGGCCCTGGCTGATGAGCAATCGGAACTGATCGCCGTGGAGGACGTGCAATGACCATCACCTACGACAGCGTGCGTGATTTTCTCTACCGCGAAGCGCGCTACCTCGACGATCGGCAGTGGGACGAATGGCTGGAACTGTATGCCCCGGACGCGACGTACTGGATGCCGTCCTGGGACGACAATGACGAATTGACCGAGGACCCACAGCGGGAAATCTCGCTGATCTGGTACGGCAACCGCACGGGCCTGGAAGACCGCATCTTCCGCATCAAGACCGAGCGCTCCAGCGCCAGCGTGCCGGACACCCGCACCTCCCACAACATCAGCAACATCGAGCTGCTTGAACAGGCTGACGGATTGTGCAAGGTGCGCTTCAACTGGCACACCCTGAGCTTTCGCTACAAAACCGTCGACAGCTATTTCGGCAGCAGTTTCTACACCCTCGACGTGCGCGGTGAAAACCCGTTGATCAAGGCCAAGAAAG
>NZ_JBGCUL010000542.1:0-3084 GCF_054177685.1 Pseudomonas sp. P5_A2_2 | reverse complement strand
CCTTAGCGCCCACCGGAGTCGAGCCCAAACGTTCCTTCCGAACCTGGTCGACCCAGCGGCGCAGGGCCGTAGGACCGATATCCAGGCTGGCGCAGACCTCGGGAACCGACTGTCCCTCGTCCAGCACCATGCTCGCCGCCTTGAGTTTGAACTCACTGGAATAAGATTTACGCATAGCCAAAACACCTCAGATTTGGGCGCCATCATAGCGCCCGATTGAAGTGTCCAAAATCATTAGGCCAGTTCAGGCTCGCTCCTACAGGGAAGCGCATTGATCCGAACCGTATTTTTTGATGAGACCGAGCCATGCATAACAACAATAAAGAGCTGACTTTAAGCGCCCCGCTCAGCGGCCCGGTGCTCACGCTCGCCAAAGTCCCGGACCCGGTGTTTGCCAGTGGCGCCATGGGCGACGGCATCGCCATCGATCCACTCAACGACACGCTCCATGCCCCCTGCGCGGGCGTGGTGGTGCATGTCGCCCGCACCGGTCACGCAGTGACCCTGCGTGCCGACAACGGCGCCGAATTGCTCCTGCACCTGGGCCTCGATACGGTCGAGTTGCAGGGCCAGGGTTTCTCGATGCTGGTCAAGGAAGGCGCACGGGTCACCAACGGCCAGCCGCTGCTGCGCTACGACCTGGACAAGGTCGCGCAACAATGCAAGAGCCTGGTCAGCCTGCTGATCCTCACCAACAGCCAGGACTTTCAGGCACGCCCCATCACTCTGAAATCGGTGAAAGTCGGCGAGCCGTTACTGCACATCATCCGCCGCCAAAGCGCCGGAGCGCAGGTTGAAGTAGAGCTTGCCGGCGAAGAACAGGTCGGTCATATCCGCATCGCCCACCGCGGTGGTTTGCACGCGCGGCCGGCAGCACTGATTCGCCAGACAGCCCAAGGGTTCAAGAGCAAATCGCAGCTGCATTTCGCTGGCAAATCGGCAACCTGCGACAGCCTGATCGGCCTGATGGGATTGGCCATCGGCGAGCAAGCGCAGGTCCAGGTCAGTTGCCAGGGGCCGGATGCCGAAGCCGCGTTGCAAGCCTTGCTGACCGCGTTATCCACAGCCCTGGCCGAGGACAGTCACGCCACCGCGCCACCCACAATTGCTCAACGCAGTCGCCCCGCCGAAGCCGGTGTATTGCATGGTGTCTGCGCGGCGCCCGGCCTGGTCGGCGGGCCGCTGTTTCGCCTGAATGCGATCAGCCTGCCGGTGGATGCCGGCCACCATGATCCGCAACAACAACTGCAAGTACTGGACGCGGCACGGAGCCAGGTGCGCAGCGAAATCGAGCACACGCTGGCCCTGGCGAAAAAACACAAGGACACCGCCGAAGAGGCGATTTTCGCCGCGCACCTGGCGCTGCTCGAAGACCCGGCCCTGCTGGACGCCGCCAGTCAAACCATCGCCCAGGGCACGGCCGCGACCCACGCCTGGAGCCAGGCCATCGACGTGCAATGCGAAGTCCTCCAGCAAACCGGCAGTACGCTGCTGGCCGAACGCGCCAACGACCTGCGCGACCTCAAGCAACGGGTGCTGCGCGCATTGCTTGGCGATACCTGGCATTACGATGTGCCGGCCGGTGCCATCGTCGCGGCCCATGAACTGACGCCATCCGATTTACTGCAACTGAGCCAGCAAGGCGCCGCCGGTCTGTGCATGGCAGAAGGCGGCGCGACCTCTCACGTGGCGATTCTGGCCCGGGGCAAAGGCCTGCCGTGCATGGTCGCACTGGGCTCGACGCTGCTCGATCAGCAACAGGGGCAACCGGTGGTGCTGGACGCCGACGGCGGCCGTCTCGAACTGACACCCGGCACACAGCGCCTGGCCGACGTGCGCCAGCTGCAACAGCAACAGCAACAACGCCGGGCCGAACAACAGGCCCAGGCGCACACACCCGCGCTGACCATCGATGGCTTGCGCATCGAAGTCGCCGCCAATGTGGCGTCCAGCGCGGAAGCGGCAGACGCATTGGCCAATGGTGCCGACGGCGTCGGCTTGCTGCGCACCGAGTTTCTCTTCGTCGACCGCCACACCGCCCCGGATGAACAGGAACAGCACCACGCCTATCAAGCGGTGCTCGATGCCATGGGCGACAAGTCGGTGATCATCCGCACCATCGACGTCGGTGGCGACAAGCAACTCGACTACCTGCCGCTGCCCGCCGAGGCCAACCCGGTGCTCGGTCTGCGCGGCATTCGCCTGGCCCAGGTTCGCCCTGAACTGCTCGACCAGCAGCTGCGCGCGCTGCTGCACCTGCTCCCGTTGTCACGCTGCCGGATCCTGCTGCCGATGGTCACGGAAGTCGATGAACTGCTGCACATCCGCCAGCGCCTCGACGCCTTGTGCGCGGAACTCGGCCTGGCGCAACGCCCGGAGCTGGGGGTGATGATCGAGGTACCGGCCGCCGCGCTGCTGGCCGAGCAACTGGCCGAACACGCGGACTTCCTGTCCATCGGCACCAACGACCTGTCGCAATACACCCTGGCCATGGACCGCGACCACGCCGGGCTCGCCGCGCGCGTCGATGCGCTGCACCCGGCGCTGCTGCGGTTGATCGCCCAGACCTGCGCCGGTGCGGCACAGCACAACCGTTGGGTGGGTGTGTGCGGTGCACTGGCGTCCGATCCATTGGCCACGCCGGTGTTGGTCGGCCTGGGGGTCAGTGAGTTGTCGGTGAGCCCGGTGCAGGTCGGTGAAATCAAGGACCGCGTGCGTCATCTCGACGCCAGCGAATGCCGGCGCATCAGCCAGGGCCTGCTCAAGCTGAGCAGCGCCAGCGCCGTGCGTCACGCCTGTCACCAGCATTGGCCTCTGAGCTAAAGAACAACAAGAATCCAGGGAGATCCGCCATGTACCAACTTTTCATCGAAGGCCTGCAGCGCCTCGGCCGCGCGCTGATGCTGCCGATCGCGATCCTGCCGATTGCCGGTTTGTTGCTGCGCCTGGGCGACACCGACCTGCTGAACATCGCGATCATCCACGACGCCGGCCAGGTGATTTTTGCCAACCTGGCGATGATCTTCGCCATCGGCATCGCGGTCGGGTTCGCCAAAGACAACAACGGTACGGCGGGTCTTGCCC
>NZ_JBGCUL010000541.1:0-3086 GCF_054177685.1 Pseudomonas sp. P5_A2_2 | reverse complement strand
GATGACGGTCCCTGTCGTTGCTTTGTCGTTAGATAGAATGCCAGCCCACATCGACGGCGCCAAGTTCGAGGATACAAAAATCCCGCCAAACCCGGCATCGATTGTGTGACTCGTCCTGAACAAGGGGCAAGCCCAGGCACTTACAGTGGCAAGGTATTGCAGTGCTTGATCTCCTTGAGCGAAAACCCGGTGTACATTTCCTTGATATTGCCGAGCGTACGTATGCGATGCATGGCGAGCTCATGGAATGCCTCCATGTCTTTGACGACTACCTGCAAGAGGTAGTCGTATTTCCCCGACACTTTGTGACAGGCAATAATGTTGGGCAGCGCCAGAACGCCCGCTTCGAAATGCTCCATGGCGTCCTCGGAGTGGCTATCGAGGGTGACGCTGATGAAAGCAAAAAGTCCCAGCCCCATGCTCTTTGGGTTCAAGTGCGCGTGATACCCGACAATCACCTCCTCTTCCAGGCGCTTCAGGCGCTTCCAGCAGGCTGGCGCTGACAGGCAGACACGAGTGGCGATCTCGGCGTTCGTCAGGCGACCATTCATTTGCAGAATTTCCAGAATTGAACGATCAACCTTATCCATTTCCGCCATGTGTTCTCTCCCTTTAACAATGAGTACGCGGTAGGGCGATTGGCCCCATCCCGCAGGTCCTTGATCAAGCATCCATTTCCAGAAACGACAAATATTAGAAAGGAAATTACATAAAGAACACATTTTGGATAATTAACGTCTGAAAATAATTAAATACAGATCCGTTTCGAAAGCTAATTTTCGAGGCGCTGAAATACAATTTCTTGTCATTTCCGACACCCAAGCCACTGGCTCTGACAATAAAAACAAGTAACAACGGAGGCAATATTGAGCATTTTCAGAACAAAAGACCTGGACGCAATGATTGCTGCTGCCCGAGCTCCTGCCGGGTTGAAAAAAGTGCTGGGGCCGATGGATCTGGTCCTGATTGGTATCGGTGCAATCGTGGGGACGGGCATCTTTGTATTGACCGGAACCGGCGCATTGACTGCGGGACCGGCCCTCATGGTTTCATTCCTGTTAGCGGCGTTGGCCTGTGCATTTGCAGCGCTCTGTTATGCCGAGTTCGCCTCATCTGTACCGGTAGCAGGCTCGATTTACACCTACAGCTACGCGACGCTGGGAGAGTTGGTGGCCTGGATGATCGGCTGGGATCTGATGCTCGAATACGGACTGGCCAGTTCGGCTGTGTCTGTTGGGTGGTCGGGTTACTTCCAGTCCTTGCTGAGCGGATTTGGGCTGAGTCTTCCGGTTGTGCTTACGGCGGCTCCAGGCTCTTTGCCCGGTGTGGAAACCTGGTTCAACCTGCCCGCGCTGGTGATTATGCTGGCAATTACCTGGATGCTTTCCATGGGCATCAAGGAATCCGCGCGCGTAAACAACGTGATGGTGATCATCAAGATCGCCGTGGTGCTGCTCTTCATCGCCGTTGGTGTGCGACATGTTCAGCCGGCTAACTGGCAACCTTTCGCGCCCTTCGGTGGCCAAGGCATTTTGAGTGCTTCGGCCTTGGTTTTTTTTGCTTTTATTGGTTTCGATGCGGTTTCCTCTGCCGCCGAAGAAGTGAAAAACCCGGCGCGTGACCTCCCCATCGGCATTATCGGTTCCTTGGCCGTTTGTGCAGTGTTGTACGTTGCCGTTTCAATGATCATGACCGGCATCGTGCCCTATGCCCAATTCCTTGGCGTTGATCATCCGGTCTCATTGGCGTTGCAACATGCCGGTGAAAGCTGGGTCGCCGGGTTCGTTGATTCAGGCGCAATCATTGGCATGACGACTGTCATTCTGGTTATGGCGTACGGTCAAACCAGGATCATCTACGCGATGTCGCGCGACGGACTGCTTCCCCAGCGCCTTTCCAGGGTTCATCCACGATTCGGCACACCATTTTTCGCCACCTGGATGGTCGGAATAGTCTTCGGGCTGATCTCGGCACTGATTCCGCTGAACGTCCTCGCCGAGCTGATCAATATCGGTACGTTGGCCGCATTCAGTCTGATCTCGGTGGCAGTGATCGTATTACGCAAGACCCGACCCGATCTCCCTCGCGCATTCAGATGCCCGGGCGTGCCCGTTGTTCCGTTGCTCGCCATCGCGTTCTGCGTAACCTTGATGACCTTCCTCAAGCAGACGACCTGGCTGGTATTCGGGGCGTGGTTGGCAATTGGCCTGGTGATCTACTTCGCCTATGCGAGGCGCCGCTCGTTGTTGCATTGATCCGGCATTTCGTCAGGTCTCTCTGGAGTGTCGATCAACCTCCAATAGTTTTCAGGTGCGAAACTGCATTCCAGTTGCGCACCTGATTGCATGCGCCTGTCAATCCTCACCTCATTCATCCTGCTTTTTATCGTATGCGTCCGGCAGAGTCATCTATCGAAGCCTTTTTGAACCCGAATGCCAACTATTTCAGCAGAGCTGGCCATTTTCAAGGTACCTACTCCCGCTCCTTACGGTTCGGATATTCAGTACCTCACCGTCACATGGGATGAGCAATCGCTTAGCGACTTCCGCGCGCTCTGCCGCCATTGCCGCCATTTAATCGGGGCTAACGGCTTTGTCGCCCCCAAGGGAGAAGTCAGCGGGCCTTGCCCTTCGCTATGCAATATGAGTTGACGAACGCTGCAGTGTGCTGCAAAGACTGGCGTATATCCGGTTTGGCTATTCCATGCCTGTTGGCAAATTGCTCGACCGCCGCTGTATCAAAACGAGTGGTCTGGATAAAGTCCAAGGCTTCGGGTTTTGTATTCAAAAAACGCGCGACGGGAGGAATACTCAGTAGCAACTTCAGCAATCGCAGCGAAATGTAATGCTTGGGAGACTTTAAGCCAACGGGTTTTGCCACCTGTACCAGGAGTTCTCGCAAGTTGGGAGTTTGGTCATCAAGCGCCAGCAGTTCCTGACCCACCATGGCAGGATCAAAAGCACAAACCGCCACCAGTTCAACCAGGTAATCCACGGTAACCAGTGGTAGCCAGTGCTTGGCGGTACCGGGCACTGCAGTCAGCTTTCCCTGTACAAGGTTGCGTATCAGCTCCACCAGCGGCTGAC
>NZ_JBGCUL010000540.1:0-3092 GCF_054177685.1 Pseudomonas sp. P5_A2_2 | reverse complement strand
CTGTGGGAACCGTCCCACCATCAATCACATATTCAGTGCCAGTGATGGCGCTCGCAAGCGGCGAGACGAGGAATGCGATGAGATCTGCGACTTCCCTTGGTCTGGCGGGGCGTCCGATCGGGATGCCTCCCAGTGAGCCCATCACTATTTGGCGGCCACCCTCATAATCGGTGTCATTCTGCCTCGCGATTTCCTCTACAAAGGCGACTGAAGCCTCCGTCTCCACCCATCCCGGTGAAACCCTGACCACGCGAACGCCCTTGGGACTGACCTCTTTGGAAAGACCCTTACTGTAGTTCGAGAGCGCGGCCTTGGCGGCAGCGTACGCAAGAGTGGATTCAGGTAGCGGCAGTTGGCACTGGATAGAGGTGACATGCACGATGACACCCGAACCTTGCTCGAGCAGCATGGGCAACAGTGCTCGGTCGAGGCGAACTGCCGGGAACAGGTTCAGGTCCAGGGCCCGTTGCCATTGCTGGTCGTCGAGCACCTCATAGCCACCCGCTGGAGCCGATGAGCCGCCAGCGACATGGACGATGATATCCAGCCCGCCGAGACGCTCATGGACGGCATCAACGACATTGGTACAACCCTCGGAGGTGGTGATGTCCGCCGCGACGAAGATGTCCTCGGGAATGTGCTCGGGACGTGAACGCGCAGCAGTCAGGACTTTTGCACCAGCCTCGCGCAAGCGAAAGACGACGGCTTCACCAATACCCTTGGTTCCGCCGGTGACCAACGCGCGAAGGCCTTCAAGTTCCAGTGCCATGCTCATCAGTGAATCTCCAGGGATGCGATCTTGTCGTCGGCAAGTTCAACGGTGTAGGTGAGCTCGATCGGGCTACCAGGGAAGTTTCCGGTAAGCCGGGCAAGCAACGTCACAATCTGTCCTTTCTGCGAGCTACTCAATGGCTCGATGCTGTATTGATACTTGGCCTGCGACGCTTGCTTCCAGGCTTTGATGGCTTCCAGCCCGTTGTACGTCTGGCCTTCGTCGCGCACGGTGGCGTCCTTGGTAAAGCAGCGCTCCAATATCTTGATGTCGGTTTTTTTTTCGGCGGCAAGGTAGCTGGCGATTGATTCAGGCAATTCGATTTTCATGGCGTATTTCCTCGCTGATGTACGGATTGCTTCACCCACATGCTCGCTGTAGGCTTACCAAATGGCAAGAACCCACGAAAAAGTAAGTTAGGGAAATATGAGAGCGATCTATACCCCGTCGACTGCAGCCAGTGGCCTGGAAGCAGTACTCAGGCAACTCGAAGGACGCTGGAAACTGGTGATCCTGTTCCACCTCTTCGGAGGCCAGGTGCAACGTTTTTCCGAACTGGAAAAGCTGATCCCCGAGATATCCCAGAAGATGCTTGCCCAGCAGTTACGTCAGTTGGAAGTGGATGGCATCGTGCATCGCACCGCCTATCCGCAAGTACCACCTAAGGTCGAATATCGCATGACAGAGTGGGGCCAAGCGCTGTGTCCAGCACTCGATGCACTGTTGAAATGGGCGGAACTACGGGAGACGCTCAAACCAGAAGGTTGAACCAACCAGGATTCACAGCCCAACCGAGAGGCCGCTTCTGGCCGTTTTTGACTTTCGCCACCGGCGGCTTCACGCCCTGAGGAAGCGGTCATTCGTGCAATCGTTGGATCGATGCATGTTTTTCTGCATCGTCAGGAGTGCCACGTACCTATCTCAGGGTGAAGGCTGTTTTGAGCGGTATGACAACCTTGCKCAAGTTGTCTTTAAGCGTGATATCTACCGTCCAGATACCTGTGGGATCGTCTGGTTCGCCGATGAAATTGATCACGGGGGCGGCGAGGTGCAGGTGATTCGACTCCCCCTTGAGGTGTCCTTGAAAACAAACGATATCTCGCTGATTGATCGACTCTGTACCATCCGGTCTGATGACTTTCAGATCGCACGTTATGTTTGCTTCGTGATTGGCATTCAGTTTCGGGTTTGCAAAAAAAATCAGCGTAAAGATCCATTTACCTTGGGTAGCAACCTTTGCTTTGTTAAATACGGGAATGGTTTCGGGCGAAGTATTCCACTTTTTTTCCCAATCGGGATCGGAGGTGATTAATAGTGAGCCACCAAACTCGCCGACGGATCGTCTTGATTCAGTCCCTGGGTATGGATTGCCATTTGAATCGTTCCGGTAACCGGCATGCACATTTGACCATGCAAGAGACATCGCGATGAAAACGGTGAGCAATCGACGGTTCATGGGCGACTCACTATAAGTGGACGATATAAGTTGCGTAATGTTTGCGCCGTTTGTGTCTGATAACGGGCCTGGTCCATGTGTAATGCCTTGTTCCGCTTGAGTGTAGCGGCAGAAAACGCGACACAGAGTCACGAGAACCAGTGACATGATTTTTGTGTTCGCAAGGCGTCATGAACATGGTGCTCACGGTCCGCTCTTGGCCTGTTTCTGCCGGTTCTCACCGTTCTACCCATGGTCATGGCGTTCGTCGCCGGTGCTGTCCTGCCATTTCAGGTAACCACCAACGCGGCAGTTGGGCGAGCATTGGGGGCATCCGCTCTGGGCAGCCCTCATCTCCCTTGTCATCAGCGCTATCGTGGTGATCGCTGCGCTGCTCATCCTCAAGGTGCAGGCTTGTTCCTATCGTCGGTCCTAGCCAGATGCATTCTTTATCGGCGCTTGGGTGAAAGGAGGAGGGGCGAAATCTCCCACGGTCTGTACTGCGTCAACAGTCAGAATCGAGCCTTGTCCCTCCTCCTCCCTTCAAGTCCTACCATACAAGCGAGCTTGCTCCGGGCGGCGTTCCGACGATAGCGGTGGATCAGTCGCCATCAATGTTGAATGTGCTGGTCTCATCGCGAGCAAGCTCGCTCCCACAGTGTCTGAGTAAAACCGCATATTTGTGGGCGACGCGAAACCTGTGGGAGCGGCGGTGCGGCGATTCGACTTGCCCGCGAAGAACGATGACACGGTCCACCTGACGGAACACAAGCGCCCTACGGCACTTGCCATAGCCCTTACGTTAACGTAAAGATTGCGCCAGGGCGCCGATGTATGAAGGCGCAGGGCGGATGACCCGGAGCGCTTGATGACGCTAATAAAAAC
>NZ_JBGCUL010000539.1:0-3095 GCF_054177685.1 Pseudomonas sp. P5_A2_2 | reverse complement strand
CCACAGGAGTGTCCACCGGCATCTCGGCGGCGGACCGGGCGCGCTCGATCCAGGTGGCGGTCRACCCGGCCAGCGTTCCGGCGGACCTGGTGCAACCGGGGCATATCTTCCCGGTGCAAGCTTTGCCCGGTGGCGTGATGCAGCGGGCGGGGCATGTCGAGGCTGCTTGCGACCTGACGCGACTGGCGGGGCTGCAACCGGCGGCAACGCTGGTGGGCATTCTCAACGAGGACGGGGAACTGGCCCGTGGTGCCGAGTTGCATGAATTCGCCCAGCGGCATGGCTTGCGGATCGGCACCATCGTCGACCTGATTCACTACCGCATTCTGCATGAAGGTACGATCGAGCGCGGCGGCGAATATCCGTTGCAAACCCGCCACGGCGAGTTCCAGGTGACCACCTATCAGGACACCTACAAGGGCTCGTTGCACCTGGCGTTGGTCAAGGGCCGGATCGACAGTACGCAACCGGTGCTGGTGCGGGTGCAAAGCATCGAGACATTGCGGGATGTGCTGGGGTGTGAAAGCGAAGACGGGTCACAGCAGTGGACTCTCGAACGTTCACTGGCGAGCATCGCCGCCGCCGGTAACGGCGTGCTGGTGCTGCTGGCGCAAAAGGAAACCGCCGACGGCGTGCTCGAACAGTTGCGCCAGCGAAGTGGCGGCAGACTGCGTACACCACAGTTTCCGCAACGAACCCTGGGCATCGGCGCACAAATCCTGCGCGACCAGAACGTCCGCAAAATGCGCCTGATGAGCTCGCCGGTGCCGTACAAGGCCGTGTCCGGATTCGATCTGGAAGTGACCGAGTTTGTGCCGTTCCAGCCGGCAGTCTGAAGCCAACACCTAAACCTGTGGGAGCGAGCTTGCTCGCGATGGCGGTCTGTCAGTCAACATCAATGTTGAATGTGCCGGCCTCATCGTCGGAACGCCGCCCGGAGCAAGCTCGCTCCCACAGTAATTTCGGTTGGTTGCATATTTTGCGTACACCCACTAACCCTGTGGGAGACACATCCAGTTAAAAGCTGATTCAACTCCCAAGCATCCACCGGTCTAGCCTTCCTCCTGAATTCACCATGGAGAGGGCAAAGGAATGCCTGAATTACCCGCTTCACATCGCCTGCGCACAGGCCGCTACCCTGAACCCAACAGGATTTACCTGCTGACGAGCAACACGCTGGACCGAGAACCGGTTTTCAAGGATTTCGGTTTGGGCCGGCTGGTCGTCAAGCAATTTCAGTATGCACAGGAACAATACTGGGCGAACACTTTTGCCTGGGTCATCATGCCCGATCATTTTCATTGGTTGATCGAGTTGCAGCAGTGCTCACTCAGTCAGCTGATGCAAAAAACCAAATCGTTGAGTACGCGAGCCGTGAACATGACTTCTGGTCGTAGCGGCAGTCTTTGGCAGCAGGGTTATCACGATCGGGCGTTGAGGCGGGATGAGGATCTGGTAAAGCTTGCACGATATGTCGTCGCCAACCCGTTGCGCGCGGGATTGGTGGAGAAGCTGGGCGATTATCCGCTGTGGGACGCGATATGGGTCTGATCCAGTACCGCGTTGCCGCCATCGCGAGCAAGCTCGCTCCCACACTGGTTTTTGGWTACCCGCAGATATTGCGTACACCCGGTAACCCTGTGGGAGCGAGCTTGCTCGCGATAGCGGAGTGTCAGTCGACATCGATGTTGAGTGTGTCGGCCTCATCGTCGGAACGCCGCCCGGAGCAAGCTCGCTCCCACAMTGRTTTTTGGWTRCCCRCAGATRTTGCGTACACCCGSTAACCCTGTGGGAGCGAGCTTGCTCGCGATGGCGGAGTGTCAGTCGACATCTATTTTGAATGGGCCGGCCTCATCGTCGGAACGCCGCCCGGAGCAAGCTCGCTCCCACAATGGTTTTGTGATTAACACGGTTCTGCGCTGGCTTAAGGCTTGATCCCGCGCAACATCTTCTTCGCCTGATCCTGCACCGCCTGCGGCGCGGTCATGTTGCCGTCGATCACGGTGATCACCGCGTGGCCTTGCCACAGTTGATAGGCATCGGCCTTTTGCTGGGCTTCGGTCGGTGTCGACGGTGGGGCCAGGTTGACGTGGACCACGCCATCGGCGCTGCGCTGCGAAGTGAAGTTCACGCGATCCCAATTACCGATCGGGGCAAAGCTCACGCCTTTGGCCTCATCGGGTTTCAGAGGCGGGTAGTTGAGGTTCAGGCCGCTGACTCCCGGCAGGCCGAGCACGTTCAGCTCGCAGTCATGTTTGTTTTTGCTACAGGATTTTTTCGCTTCGGTACCCGCCAGGCTCGCCTGTTCTATGACCTTCACGGCAAAGCGCGCCGTGTCGTCCATGGCGCCAAGGGTCTTGCGATAGCCCGCCTGCTGATCGCGGATGATCAGGTCCATGTCGATGGCCGTGGACACCGCCACCGCCGGAACTCCTTTGAACATGGCACGAACGGCGGCGTTGAGGGTGCCGGACATCTGCGTCAGCGGGCCGACGTTTTCGCCAAAATTGCTGCCTGACACCACCAGGTCTGGTGGCGAATCCTTGAGGATCACGTCGAGGCCGACGTTGACCGCATCCACTGGCGTGCCGATGGCGGAAGTCTTGCCGGCAGGCGAGGTGTAACCCTGTGGTGGCCCGACGCAAAATTTGCCCGGTGCCAGTTCGGTCATCCCCAGGGCCTGGCCGGGCACGACCACGCTGGCGGCGCCGATGCCGCTGCTGTCGTTCAACGGCCCGACCAGGGTGACCTTGTGCCCGGCTGCGGTCAGGGCGCGGTACATCGCGTCGATGCCGGGCGCGCGGCAGCCATCGTCGTTGGTCAGCAGGATGTTCAGGGCATTGGCTTGCATCGACAGGCCAACGCTGGCCATGGCGATGACGCCGGTGAGGAGTTTATTCATGGGCAGTCTTCCGTGAAATCTACAGATTTGGAAAGGCACAACGCCCCGACCGAATGAATCGGTCGGGGCGCCAGGGGTTTAGCGGGTGCCGAGTTTGCGCAGGTTGCCAGGGGTGAATTCGTCTTCGGTGAAAGCGGTGGCGTTGAGCTTGGCCGGTTTCTGATCGATCAGCATCCGGTCAACCAGGTAGGAC
>NZ_JBGCUL010000538.1:0-3095 GCF_054177685.1 Pseudomonas sp. P5_A2_2 | reverse complement strand
GCATCAAAGGCTATCAAGGCGCCGAACAGGACGACGCCACCCTGAGCCGCGAAGCCGGACGCATCGGCTATCCGTTGATGATCAAGGCCAGTGCGGGCGGCGGTGGACGCGGCATGCGCCTGGTGCACGACGCCGGCGATTTGCTGGAACAGATTCGCACCGCGCGCTCCGAAGCCCTGAACGGTTTTGGCAGCGGCGAGCTGATTCTCGAACAGGCACTGGTAGAACCCCGTCATGTCGAGGTTCAGCTGTTCGGCGACCGGCATGGCAACCTGATTTACCTCGGCGAACGCGATTGTTCGGTGCAGCGCCGGCATCAGAAAGTCATCGAGGAAGCGCCCTGCCCGGTGATGACCCCTGAGTTGCGCCAAGCCATGGGCGAGGCGGCGCTCAAGGCCGGCCGGGCAGTGCAGTACGTCGGCGCGGGCACCGTGGAGTTTCTGCTGGATGCGCGCGGACAGTTCTATTTCCTGGAGATGAACACCCGGCTGCAAGTGGAGCACCCGGTGACAGAACTGATCACCGGCCTCGACCTGGTGGCCTGGCAGTTGAATATCGCCGAAGGACAGCCGCTGCCCTTGCGCCAGGAGCAGGTACAACTCCACGGGCACGCCATGGAAGTACGCCTGTATGCCGAAGATCCGGCTCAGGGTTTTCTGCCGCAAACCGGGCGCGTCGTGGCCTGGGAACCGGGATTGCAGGACGGCGTGCGGATCGACCACGGCCTGATCGAAGGCCAGCTCATCTGCCCCTTCTACGACCCGATGCTCGGCAAGCTCATCGCCCACGGCACCACCCGCGAGGAAACCCGACGTAAATTGCTGCGGGCGGTACAAGACAGCGTGCTGTTGGGCGTGCAAAGTAATCAGCGCTTGCTCGCCAGCCTGCTGGAACACCCGCAGTTCGCCTGCGGGGACTTCAGCACCGGGTTCATCGCGCAGCATTTTTCCGAGCATGCCTGCCTGCAATCCCATGCCCCCGGCGCGCATCACCTGGCCATCGCCACCGCCCTGTTCTATCAGGCTGCAGCACAGGCTCACCCGGCCCCGCTTGGCGGTTGGCGCAACAACGCCAGCGTGCCGCTGCACTACCGCATCGGCCTTGAGGATCAGGACTGGCCGGTAGCGTTGCAGGCGATCCCGGGCGAGACGTTGCGCATTCAGGTCGCCGAGCACAGCCTCGAACTGAAGATCATCCACAGCGACGGACGCTGGGCCACCCTCGAAATCGAAGGCATTCGCCAACGCCACGCCTACCGTCTGGAGGCCGGGTGTCTCTGGCTGTTTACCCGCCCGGGCAGCCTGCAGTTTGAGGATCGCACTCAGGCGCAGGTGACCAGCCAGGCCGGTACCAGCTCCGGCACCCTCAAGGCACCGATGGACGGGGCGATTGTCGACGTCCTGGTCAATGAAGGCAGCCCCGTGAGCAAGGGCCAGTTGCTGGTGGTACTGGAGGCGATGAAAATGGAGCACCCGTTGAAATCGGGCATCGACGGTGTGCTCAAACGCCTGCAAGTCAAAGTCGGGGATCAGGTAAAAAACCGGCAGATTCTGTTGGAGGTCGAATAAGCCGCTAGGCGGAACCGCCGGGTTTGGCTACGCTCAAACCCTACAGGACGCGGATACCAGGAAACCTGCAATGCCTCACTGGCTGGTCATCGATCTGGAGGCCACCACCGATGAAGGTGGTTGGCCCGTAACGGATATGGAAATCATTGAAATCGGCGCCACCCTGGTGGACCGCAAGGGACGCGAACTGGACCAGTTCCAGCGTTTCGTCCGGCCTTTGCGGCGGCCGTTACTGACGCCGTTTTGCCGCGAGCTGACGCACATCACCCAAGCCAACATCGATGCCGCGCAACCGCTGGGCGAAGTCTGGCCGGCGTTTGAACGCTGGCTCGGCCAACACCACACGCGACTTGAAGGCTGGGCCAGTTGGGGCGATTACGATCGCAAACAACTGCTTCAGGATTGGCAGCAACTGGGGCTCGCCAGCATGCTGGCCAACGTGCCGCACATGAACCTCAAACAGCGCTTTGCCAAGGCCCGACGCCTGGAACGTCCGCTGGGGTTGAACGGCGCCTTGCAACTGGCCGGCTTGCAGTTCACCGGCCAGCAACACCGGGCGCTGGAAGATGCGCGCAATACCGCACGCCTGCTGCCGCTGGTTCTGCCGCTTTAGACAGGTGACGACGCCAAGGGCCTTGTGCATACTGGCCGGCCCTTTTTAGCCCTTTTCGAGGAATCGCCCATGTTTAAAGTCAACGAGTACTTCGACGGCACCGTCAAGTCGATCGCCTTTGGCACCGCAGAAGGTCCAGCGACCATCGGCGTCATGGCTCCGGGCGAGTATGAATTCGGCACCAGCCAGCGTGAAATCATGCACGTGGTCAGCGGTGCACTGACCGTCAAGCTGCCGGACAGCAGCGACTGGGAAACCTTCGCCGCCGGCAGCCAGTTCAACGTGCCGGCCAATAGCAAGTTCCAGCTGAAAGTGGCCGTCGACACTGCCTACCTGTGCGAATACCGCGGCTAAACCCGCGGGGCTTCACCGAAAAAAGTCACTGTGATAAAATGCCCGTGTCTCAGGACACGGGCATTTTTCGTTGTGCGGGCGGTGAGCCGAGAGTTTCTACTCCAGGATCTCCACCGGCATGCCGATTTCGAGTCGACCGTTGCCGTCGTTGACCAGGTTCTGGCCGAACATGGCGCCGTCCGCCTGGGAACGGTATTTCTGCAAGGTGGCCAAGGGTTCGCGGTCGTCGCTGCGCTCCCCGGTTTGCGGGTCGATGGTGGTCAGGATGCAACGTGAGCACGACTTGACCACGCGGAACTCGAGCTCGCCGATACGGATACGCTTCCAGCCGTCCTCGGCGAACGCTTCACTGCCTTCGATCACCAGGTTCGGCCGGAAACGCAGCATCTCCAACGGGCGCCCGACCCGTTGCGACAAGTCCTCGAGGGAAGCCTGGCCAATCAGCAACAGTGGATAGCCATCGGCGAATGCCACCTGATCGTCATCCTTGCCATAGCCGGCCTCGGTCATACGCGCCCGATCGAGTGGCACTTGCACCAGGCGCGTCGGTTTGCCAATGA
>NZ_JBGCUL010000537.1:0-3096 GCF_054177685.1 Pseudomonas sp. P5_A2_2 | reverse complement strand
GGGTGATCGGGTTGTTAGCCTTCTCCGCCCCAATCCGATAACGCATCAGCCCATCGGCAACGGCAAAGGTCAGGTCCACGCTGGTGTCGGTTCTTCCATTGAGGTGCCCGCGGCTAAGCAGCCGGAACAACGACCACGGCCCGCGATAGCTCAGGCTGGCGGTGTTGCCGGTGCTTTGCACCAGGGTCAGTTGGCTGCCATTGGTGTTGCCCAGGCTGTTGGGCCACACCAGTCCCGCGCGTTGCGGCGCGCCATGCTGGTAAGGGATGAGTTGGCCATCAACGCTGAGCATGCTGCTCAGGCGGGTGGCGCTCAGGGCCAAGGGTTCGATGGTGAGTTGCACGGCCAAGTGGCCGCGATGGTTGAAGAAGGTGTCGCGGATGCGCTCGACCTTTTTCAGCTGTTCCAGCACGTCGCTGCGCACCAGGTAGCCGCCGAGGCTGTCGGAGTACAGCGCATCGAGGTTGTCCTTGAGGAATACGTTCAGGTATTGATCGTGAAACTGCTGCAGGCGCCCTTGTGGGCCAAAGAACGCTTCAAAGTCCTCCAGCGAGGCGTCCTCGCCGCTGGCCTTGAACGGATAGCGGCCTGCCAGGCGGTCGCGGTAGAAACTGTAGATTTCACTGTCCCAGCGTTTCTCCAACTCACGCAGGGCGGCAATTACCAGCACCTGCGAGGTCTGGTCGGCGAGCTTTTTGACCTGTTGGTTCAGCGGTTCGGGCAGGCCCACGGCGACGCGTTGCAGGTTGGCGATCGGGTCGGCACCGCCCAGGGAGAAGCGATTGAGCACGGTTTTAAGGGCTGCTTTACCGGGGTCGGGATTGTCGTGCACGGCCTTGGCATAGTCGTAGACGGCGCTGACCGAGCGCAGGGTTTCTTCGTAATAGGACGGTTGCTCGCCTTGGGCGGTGATCAGTTCGGCCAGGCTGGAGAACGCGCGCCGAATACCAGCGGCCTGCTGTTGGCCGTCCGATACCTTGTCCAGCGCCAGCGGTGCTTGTCCTTCGGCCAAAGGCACGGCCGGGTAAATCACGCTGTTGTCGCGCAAGGTTTCCAGTAGGCGCCGCAGCGGTGCGGCCGGGCCGGTGACTTGTTCCAACACGGCCACACCGTGGCTGAGGTCGTCGAAATCGGTGACCGCGAACTGATTCAGTGCCCGCCGCCAGCTGTCCACATAGTCGGCGCTGTACAGGGCGCGAATGCGCTGGGTCAGAATTTTGCGGTCTTCATCGGAGTAGTCCAGGCGCTGCCGTTCGCCGAGCACCCATTGGTCGATCATGGCCAGTTCGATGATGCCGTCGGTGCCGGGCTCGAAGTAGTCCTTGAAGCCCTTGGCGGTAAGCAGCGGTGGCAACTGCAGGCCGCTGCCCTCTTGATCGGTGTTCAGCGGGCGGTAGACGATATCGAACGCTGGGCCGACCTCATTGCGCAGGTCCAGCGGGCGATGCAAACGCTCCAGAGCGTCCTGTTTCAGGCTCATGTAGACCCGTTCGGCCATGGGCAACTGGCGCAATTGCTGTTGCACCTGGGCAATACGTTCACGGTAGTGCGGCAGATCGGCGTCGGCGTATTTCAGCGCGTAGCCCAGGTGGCCCATCAGATCGGCCTGCAACTGGCCCTGGCCTGGATAGGCGCGCTGCCACTGCTTGGCGACCCACTCTTCGACGATGGCCGGGCGGCGGTTTTGCCGCTCTTCAAGCATGCGGTAGACGCGCAAGGCCGCCAGTTGCTGATTGCTGCCCGCAGGCGCGGTGTTGATCGCATCCAGCACACCGCTGGCAATCGCCGGCAGGAAGCGCTTGGACAGCAGATTCAGGTACGCCTTATCCACGGTGGGGCCGATCGCCCTCCCCTGATACAGCCCCATATCCGACAACAACGGCCACGCTTGGCGATAGTCGCCGTAGACCAGCACTGCATCGCGAATCTGGTCCAGCGGCACCAGCAAGTTGCGGCCGGTGGTGTCGACCTTGGCGTCGATGTCCCGCTCACTGAACTCCTGGCTCTTGGCCAATACGGTGGCCGCTTTGTCGCGGTTGATGTTGAAGTAAAACTGCCAGGTGCCGATGGTCACTAAACACCCGAGGGACGCGACGCTGAACCCTGCGATCAGCAGCCGCCGTTTGCTGCGGGCCACCTTGATGTTGTCGCCCGCCAGCCCCGCTTCGGGGTAAATCACTCGCTGGAACAGTTGCTGGGCAAAGTAAATCGCCGTGCCCCCGGCCGGTTTGACCTCGGGTGGCGGTGGCGGCAGTTGATAGGCTTGCCCCGCTTCTTTGACGAAAGCGTTGCTCAGGGTGCCCTTCTGAAGCACCGAGGAGAAATACAGCCCGCGTACCAACGCCGGGGTGGTGAAACGATCGCTGCCAAGCATTTCGCTCAAGAAGCCAAACAGCGCCGGGCGCAGGCCCGCCACCTGGTGCGCCAGCGCCTGCAAGCGATCGCGCTCAATCAATGTGCGCGACTCCCTGGCGCCGTCGAAAACTTGCTCGCTCAGGCAGACGACAAAGGCCTGGTATTGGCGTGTCAGTTCCGCCAGCCAAGCATCAAAATCATCCACCGCGTCCAGGCTGAAGGTGAAGCCCAACAGGTCTTCGCGCCCACTGCGCGACAAGCGGGCGAAGAACTCTTCGAAACCTTCCAGCAGGTCGAACTTGCTCAGCGTCACGTACACCGGCAGGCGCGTGCCCAATTGCCGCGTCAGCTCAAACAGCCGGGTGCGCAGCAGGTTGGCGTGGGCCTTGCGCTGCTCGGGACGTTGCGCCAACAAGGCCTGCACATCGATCACCAGCACCACGCCGTTCAAGGCCCGACGGCTGCGATTGCGCGTCAGCCAGTCGAGCAGGTGCGACCAGAGGCGCGCATGGGCGCCAGTGGGCAGTACCGGTTTGACCTTGCCCTCCGCGCCCGACTGCTCCTCATCACTGGCCGCCGACTCCGGGTGGCTGAGAAATTCCCCCGGAGGATCGATCAACACCGCCTCGTCACCGATCCACCAATCCACCGGATAGGCCAGTTGCTCCTCCTGATGAGCCCTGACCCCGGCCTTGGTCACATGGGACAAGGCAAAGCTCTGGTTGGAGCGTGTGATCAGAC
>NZ_JBGCUL010000536.1:0-3110 GCF_054177685.1 Pseudomonas sp. P5_A2_2 | reverse complement strand
AGCGTTGGCGGTGGCCGAGAATAAGCGCCGGTATCGACTCCTTGCAACGCTCGGGCTCAAGGCCTGACCGGCGGCTGCCGCTCAGGCCCGGGGCGGGCGAAAAGCCGCTGACGTCAGACCCGTTCGCTGGTGCGCACGACAAACTTTTTGTGTTCGGCAGCGTCCGCCGACAGCGCTTCCACATCGGTATAGAACTGCTCGTACCAACGACGCAACTGATAGACCGGACCGTCGCCGTCACACAGCAGCGGGTTGTCGACGCGGGTCTTGCTGTGCCAGATGGCCACGTCTTCGTAGAAGGCTGCCTGAGCCTGCGCTACGTAGGCCTTGGCCATCGCCTGGTTCTGCTCCTCGCTGAGCCCCGGGATCTTTTTCACCAGCACGCCGTAGCGCAGGGTGAAGCTGTCCAGGTCGATCGGCACGTGGCAGTTGAGCAGGATCGAGTGGATCGGCTGGCCGTTCATGGCGCCGTTCATTTCGGTGATCTGATAGGCCGGGCCGAAGTAGGTGGCTTCGGTGGTCAGCACGCTGTCACCGGACAGGCGCTCACTGCGGGCACGCATGATCTGAGTCGCCAGGTGGCCCTGGAAAATGTTGATGAACTCCTCGACCGGCGCGCCGTGCACAGTGCCGAAGTGCGCCATGTCGGCGATGTTGTCGATCAGTTCGCGGCAGTTGGTGCCAATCTGCAATTCGGCGACTTCCCATGCCGCCCATTCGTCGCTGTAGCAGGCGTCGATGCGCGGAATGCGTTGCTCAGGCAGCGGCGGGTTGCCTTCAGGGTCATTCCAGACGAATAGCAGTTGGTTTTCTTCCATGATCGGCCAACTCTTGATTTTGGCCCGTGGCGGGATGCGCTTGGCATAGGGGATGTCATCGCACACGCCATCGGCGCCCCAGCGCCAGGCGTGGAACGGGCAGCGGATCGAGTTACCTTCAACGCAACCGGTGCTCAGGTCGGCGCCCATGTGCGGGCAGTAGCCATCAAGAATATGCAGTTCTCCGTCTTCACCCTGGAACGCCACCAGACGGGTGCCGAACACCTCCAGGCGATGGGCCTTGCCGTCGCGGTATTGCGCGGCCAGGCCCAGGCAATGCCAGCCGCGGGCGTAGCGGTCTTCCAGCAGTTTGGCTTCGATGCGGTGCAGGGTACTCATCTTATTATTCTCCCAAGGGATCACGGGTTTGGCGCATGTAACGGATTCTGCCGGCCCTGTAAAAGCGGGCATCGTCTGAATGGACGATGGCTGCTTTTGGTTGGCCCGCTCTACTGGCGTCATTGGACCCATGGCAGGAGTTGGCGATGAGTAATGAACAAGGGCCGGTAGCGGTGATTACCGGGGCCGCCAGTGGTATTGGCCGAGGCTTGGCCGAACACGCGGCGAAGCTGGGCATGCGCCTGGTGCTGGCGGATCGGGATGCAGCGGGCCTGCAAGCCCTGTGCGACGAATTGCAGGCCAGCGGTGTACAAGCGATTGCCTGCGTCACCGATGTCGGTGATGTAACGCAGGTCGAGCGCTTGCGTGACCGGGCTGTCGAGCAATTTGGCGGGGTGGACCTGCTGTTCAACAACGCCGGGGTGATGCAAACCGGCTTCAGCTGGGAAATCACCGAGGCGCAATGGCAGCGCATACTGGACGTCAACCTCAACGGCGTGATCAACGGCATTCGCAGCTTTGTGCCGCTGCTGCTCAGCCAGGGCCGGGCAGCCCATGTGGTCAACACGGCGTCCCTTGCCGGGCTGGTCAGCAGCCCGCTGATGGCGCCGTACAACGTGACCAAGCAAGCCGTGGTCGCGCTCTCGGAAACCCTGCATTACGAACTCGCCATGATCGGTGCGCCGGTGTCGGTTTCGGTGCTGTGCCCGGGGCCGGTGGCCAGTGAAATCATGGCGTCGAACCAGGTGGCGGGTACCGCCGGATCCGACTTCAATCAATTGCTCGACAGCACCGTTCGCCAGGGTATGACCCCGGCGGAGCTGGCCGCGCAAGTGTTCGACGCCGTCGCGCAAAAGCGTTTCTGGATTCTGCCCCACAAGAGTTTCAAACCGGCCCTTGAACGCCGTCTGCGAAGCATCCTGGGAGAAACCAATCCGCAGTTTCAAATGACTGACGTAGAGGACGATGCCCATGCCGCTCGATAAGCAGATCGCTGGAGTCCTCCAGCAGTTTCGCGACATCCCGGAACCCGATTTCAGTCAGGTCGATGCCGCACAGTACCGGCAGTTCTCCGACAACCTGCTGCCGGCCATTCCCGGCGATCCGATGAGCGAGGTGCGCGACCTGCGGGTGGCCGGCGCGGACGGTGAACTGGACGCACGGCTGTACCGGCCATCGGAAGCATTCAATCTGCCATTGCTGGTGTTTTTCCATGGCGGCGGATTTGTCATGGGCAATCTCGATACCCACGACAATCTCTGCCGTTCGCTGGCCCGTCAGACCGAGGCGGTGGTGGTGTCGGTCGCCTACCGACTGGCGCCGGAAAACAAGTTCCCGGCTGCACCGCTCGATTGTTATGCGGCCACCTGCTGGTTGGTTGAGCACGCAGCTGAACTGCGCGTCGACGGCAGCCGGCTGGCCTTGGCCGGGGACAGCGCCGGGGGCAACCTGGCGCTGGCTGTCAGTCAGTTGGCGGCACGACACCAGGGGCCGAAGGTCAGCTATCAGTGTCTGTTTTACCCGGTCACTGACGCAGGTTGCGACTCTAAGTCCTTCGAAGAATTTGCCGAGAGCTATCTGCTTTCCGCCGGGATGATGCGCTGGTTCTGGCAGCAGTACCTGCAAGACGTCGGGCAGGCGGATGATCCATTGGCCTCGCCCATGCGCGCCGAGAGCCTGGCGGGATTGCCGCCAACGACCCTGATTACCGCCGAATTCGACCCATTGCGCGATGAAGGCGAGGCAATGGCCGAGTGCCTGCGCGAGGCCGGAGTGCCTGTGCGGGTTCAGCGTTGTGACGGCATGATCCACGGTTTTATCAGCATGGCGCCCTTTGTCGAAGGGGCGGCATATGCCTTGTCCGATGCGGCGGCGGACCTGCGCGAGGCACTCCAGTGAACGGCCTGGCTTTCAACACGGTGCCGCAACTGATCGAGGCCATCAGTGCCGGTC
>NZ_JBGCUL010000535.1:0-3118 GCF_054177685.1 Pseudomonas sp. P5_A2_2 | reverse complement strand
TCAGCTGGCTGATCGGCGACAAGGGCAACCGCCCGCGTCCGACGCCGGCACCGTTGCGCAGTACGGGCTCACGCCAGAGCCTGATCGCCATTGGCTCATCCGCCGGTGGGCCGGCAGCGCTGGAAGTCTTGCTCAAGGGACTGCCGCACAATTTTTCTCCGGCCATCGTGCTGGTGCAGCACGTTGACCAGGTGTTTGCCGCCGGCATGGCTGAATGGCTCAGTAGCGCCAGCGGTCTCAACGTCCGCCTGGCCGAGGAAGGCGAGCCGCCGCAAAGCGGCACGGTATTGCTGGCCGGCACCAATCACCATATTCGCCTGCTGAAAAACGGCACGCTGGCCTACACCGCCGAACCGGTCAACGAGATCTACCGGCCCTCCATCGATGTGTTCTTCGAAAGCGTGGCCAGTTACTGGAATGGTGACGCCGTGGGGGTTTTGCTCACCGGCATGGGGCGTGATGGCGCCCAGGGGCTTAAACTCATGCGCCAACAGGGCTACCTGACCATCGCACAAGACCAGCGCAGCAGTGCGGTGTATGGCATGCCGAAGGCGGCCGCGGCCATCGACGCTGCCGTGGAGATTCGCCCGCTGGACAAGATAGCACCACGATTGCTGGAGATATTCGCCAAATGAGCACCTTTTCCCTCATCCCTGGCTCAGGTAGTACTCAGGTGACCGCACATGAATGAATTACAGCTCGACGACTTCAAGACCGACGAAAACGCCGCCATGGTGTTGCTGGTGGACGATCAGGCCATGATCGGCGAAGCCGTGCGCCGCGGCCTGGCGAATGAAGAGAATATCGATTTCCACTTCTGCGCCGACCCGCACCAGGCCATCGCCCACGCGGTGCGCATCAAGCCGACGGTGATTCTTCAAGACCTGGTGATGCCGGGACTGGACGGTCTGAGCCTGGTACGTGAATACCGCAATCACCCGGCGACCAAGGACATTCCGATCATCGTCCTGTCGACCAAGGAAGACCCGTTGATCAAGAGCGCGGCCTTTGCGGCCGGAGCCAACGATTATCTGGTCAAGCTGCCGGACAACATCGAACTGGTCGCACGTATCCGCTATCACTCACGCTCCTACATGACCCTGCTGCAACGGGACGCGGCGTACCGCGCGCTGCGGGTCAGCCAGCAGCAACTGCTCGACACCAACCTGGTGCTGCAACGCCTGATGAATTCCGACGGCCTGACCGGGTTGTCGAACCGTCGGCACTTCGATGAATACATGGAACTGGAATGGCGCCGTTCGCTGCGTGAGCAGAGCCAGTTGTCGTTGCTGATGATCGACGTGGACTACTTCAAGGCCTACAACGACAGCTTCGGTCACCTGGAGGGCGATGAAGCCCTGCGCAAGGTCGCCGCGGCGATCAAGGACGCCAGTGCCCGGCCTTCGGACTTGCCGGCCCGCTACGGCGGCGAAGAGTTCGCCCTGGTGCTGCCCAACACCTCCCMGGGCGGGGCACGGCTGGTGGCCGAGAAGCTGCGCCAGACCGTGGCCGCCCTGAAGATCCCGCATAACTCGCCCACCGAAGGTTCGAGCCTGACCATAAGCATCGGCCTGTCGACCATCACCCCGAAAGCGGGCAGCAATTGCCGCGACCTGATCCTGGCGGCGGACAAGGGGCTGTATTCGGCGAAGAACAATGGGCGTAATCAGGTGGGCGTGGAGTGATCTACCCTATTTCCTGAGCGACGCAAAGCCCTGTGGGAGCGAGCTTGCTCGCGATGGCGTTGTGTCAGTCGATAGTTCCATGGACTGACACTCCGTCATCGCGAGCAAGCTCGCTCCCACAATGGCCTCAATCGCTGTAAAGAACGTCTGTAAACCCGTCTTTTCGGCCAAGCGGACTGCCGTTATCGGCCGTTTCCCGGTATACTCGCCGGCTTTCAAAAGTTCGCCAACGAGTGCTGCCCGTCATGGAAATCAACCCGATCCTGAACACCATCAAGGACCTGTCCGAGCGCTCCGAAACTATTCGGGGGTATCTTTGACTACGATCAAAAGCATGAGCGTCTGACCGAGGTCAATCGCGAGCTTGAAGATCCGAGTGTCTGGAACAAACCTGAATACGCCCAGGAACTGGGCCGCGAGCGCGCTGCGCTGGCGCAGATCGTCGATACCCTCGACGAACTGAACACCGGTCTGGCCGATTGCCGTGACCTGCTGGACATGGCCGTTGAAGAGAACGACGAAGGCGCAGTGGGCGATGTCGTCGCCGAGCTGGCCCGTCTCGAGGAAAGCCTCGCCAAGCTGGAATTCCGGCGCATGTTCAGCCATGAAATGGACCCGAACAACGCGTACCTGGACATCCAGGCCGGTTCCGGCGGCACCGAAGCCCAGGACTGGGCCAACATCCTGCTGCGCATGTACCTGCGCTGGGCCGACAAACGCGGTTTCGACGCGACCATCATGGAGCTGTCGGCCGGTGAAGTCGCCGGGATCAAGGGCGCGACCGTGCACATCAAGGGCGAATACGCGTTTGGCTGGTTGCGGACCGAGATCGGCGTGCACCGTCTGGTGCGCAAGAGCCCGTTCGACTCCGGCAACCGTCGCCACACTTCTTTCTCGGCGGTGTTCGTTTCCCCCGAGATCGATGACAAGGTGGAAATCGAAATCAACCCGGCAGACTTGCGGATCGACACCTATCGCTCCTCCGGTGCCGGTGGTCAGCACGTAAACACCACCGACTCGGCCGTACGTATCACCCACGTACCGACCAACACCGTGGTCAGCTGCCAGAACGAACGTTCCCAGCACGCCAACAAAGACACCGCCATGAAAATGCTGCGGGCCAAGTTGTACGAGCAGGAAATACAGAAGCGCAACGCGGCGTCCCAGGCGCTGGAAGACACCAAGTCCGATATCGGCTGGGGTCATCAGATCCGTTCGTACGTGCTCGATGCTTCGCGGATCAAGGATCTGCGCACCAACATCGAACGCAGCGACTGTGACAAGGTGCTCGATGGCGACATCGACGAATACCTGGAAGCCAGCCTGAAATCAGGGCTGTAAAAGACGCAATACAGGATCGGCTGATTCAACTCGATCCCTGTAGGAGCCAGCCCTGCTGGCGATCCCCGGGCCGAAGGGCCCGGGGGCAACGA
>NZ_JBGCUL010000534.1:0-3119 GCF_054177685.1 Pseudomonas sp. P5_A2_2 | reverse complement strand
CCCTATTGTTTGGCGACAATTGAGTGGTAGGTCTTCCACCTACAATTGGTACTCACTCATGAAAGAATTCATGGCTTTAACCAGCAACGCCGACGACCTCCCCTCCCTCTACGTCAACACCACCCAACCCCTACACTCCCTGCTCAGCACCGCCAGCTACAGAATTCGAGCCGTGACGCAGCTGCTTGAAAATCTCGCAATGCGCGGCGACCTTACCTCTGACTCAGTTGTACTCAGTGACTTCGCATTGCTGTGCTGCGTGCCGTTGCGTGATGGTTGCGATGTGCTGGATGTGATCGCTCGACGAATGGACGCAGAGCCGTCCTGAGCGATCGCGGCCAGTTAAGAGATAGCACGGACGAACAGTCATTGTGGCGAGGGAGCTTGTCGGATCGCCGCACCGTCCCGCTGGGGCGGTCCGCATTCGGGCGAAGCGACCCCGAATAGGGACCGCTACGCAGTCCAGCGGGAGCAAGCTCCCTCGCCACGGGTTGCCATCCTTCGCCCCGAGATCAAGACGCTCTTCAACTGTCCCCTTTTCGCATCAGCGGGTCGCGACGATAAACAGTCGCGGGAATGGCAACAGCACCGAACCATCGGCCATGGCCGGATACGCCCGCTCGATAGCAGTCTGATATTGCTTCAGATACTGCGCCCGTTCCGCCTCGTCCAGCGGATCGAGAAACGGCCGTAAGCCACTGCCCTTGAACCACTCCACCACCCCAGACGCACCGCCCGCGAGCGGATGATGGTATGTGGTGCGCCACACATCGACGCGGGTGCAGCAGGCTTTGAGTATCGAGTAGTAGCCACTGGCATCGGCCATCTCGGTCCGCTGCCCGGCGGCGCCTGCCAGTTTGCCGACCCAAGGGCCATCAGCGGCGACTTCACGCATCAAGCGGTGCGAGTGTTCATTCAGGTTGTCAGGCATCTGGACGGCCAGGCTGCCACCCGGCGCCAGTTTGCTCACCAGCGACGGCAACAACGTGGCGTGATCAGGCACCCACTGCAATACCGCGTTGGCGAAAATCACATCGAACGGGCCCCCGTCGTTCCAGGTGTCGATGTTCGCGACATCAAACTGCACCTGCGGCAGACGCTTGCGCGCGGCCTCGATCATGTCGATCGAACTGTCCAGGCCTCGGACCGTGGCGTTGGCAAAACGCTCCACCAGCAACTCGGTGGAGTTACCGGGCCCACAACCGATATCGATGGCCGAGCGCACGTCCCCGGCGGGGATGGCCGCCAACAGGTCGCGGGCGGGACGGGTGCGTTCATCTTCAAAAGCGACGTACTGTTTGGCGGACCAACTCATTGCGTTCTCCTGTCGGTACGTTGTCGTGATCTGGGCAGACCACCAGTTCACTACGATACATCGGCCAATAGGCTCTGCTCTATTCCACCTTTGTTGCGAAAACTTCTGTGGGAGCGAGCTTGCTCGCGATGGCGATTGCACAGTCAACATCGTCGTCGACTGACATGGCGCTATCGCGAGCAAGCTCGCTCCCACAGTTTTTCAACTTAACTGATCGGCCTAGGCTCTATTGACCAGTTTTTTCGTCGCTAGACAGCAATCTTAATCATAGTACCCGACAGTCTTCTTCAAATGATCCGAGTACTCGTAAATGTCATCAACGGAGTTGATTGCATGCCGGGTTTCATTCTTCTCTTCGTCAAATATGCCAATGTATTTCTGCGATCGGTTGAAGTGCAGTCGGCAGATCGGTTTGCGGTTGTTGTCATCGAGCAGGATGCCAAAGTAACTCTGTGTGTCGCGCTGAACAATCCGCTTGGCGTCAACAACCGACCGGACCACGGCACGGACGATGTGATATCCCTCCAGCTCTTCCAATGTCGTCAGTACCTTGTCCTCTGACTCGTCTCGAACATCTGATTGCTCAGTGCCACCGGTAGCGACCGGTACAGAGGCGAGCGCAGGCTGGATGACGCCACTCATAGCCGACTTGAGCCGGTCATTGATTTGGTCGTTGAGAAACTGCACCACGGCCTTTCTCGTCAGTTCCTGGAACTGCTCGCGGACCTTCTGAGTAATCACCCCGTCGTAAACACGTGAAGCGAAGACCTTCACAAAATCGTCGTCCGGCTTGCTGACCTGAGATGCAATCACCTTCTTGATTTGGCTGACGTACTTCAACTCACCTGCGGCGCTGATGATCGACTCCACATCGAATGCAGACTTGGTGAGTTTCACCAGTTCAGGAACGGAATACTCGTCTATATCCAGCAGATCGAGTTCAAGAAACGGCTTCTCGTCCATTTTGTTAGGCGCGTCCAGATCAGTGAAAAACTTATAGACCTGGCCATTGGTGAGAATGGAGATTCGAGCGCTGGTGACATGGAAATAACGAAACAGTTGGGAGGCATGATTGATGTGCAGTGGCTCGCCTATTTTCTTGCACTCGATGAGGATCTGTACCTCGCCAGCCTTCATGRTTGCGTAGTCAATTTTCTCCCCTTTCTTCGTTCCAATATCGCAAACGAATTCAGGTGTCACTTCCGTCGGATCGAAAACATCGTAGCCCAGTACCGTGCTGATAAAGGGCATGACAAAAGCATTCTTGGTCGCTTCTTCCGTTTGAATGGCAGCGCTCTGCAAACGAACTTTGGCAGCGAGACTTGCTAACTTTTCGAAGAATTCCATGAGTAGCCTCTTTTCCGGTTTCGATCCGTGTGAATACATGCTGGCAAATTGACTGCCATTGATACTAGACACAAACCGGCACAAAGGAAGAATCCCACCAAGAATTAAGATCTTGCCCACCGCCATGCTTCATTGGGTCGCAACCCCAGCCGAATTTTCATCTAGCCACCTATGCCTGAACTTCAGGTTCATCCCCTACAAGGAGCACGGTCATGAAACTCGCAAAAAACGCGCAGACACTCGCCCTCTGGGCCTGTAGCCCCGGACGTTCCTGGAGACGCTGCGCAGGCATTACCGTGCCATGGACGAGAACGAAGTACTTGACCTCAATGGCCTGAATCCACTGCATAACCTCAATCCGCATCTGAATCAGTGCTGAAAAGAAAAACGGCGCGTGACCGAAGTCCCGCGCCGTTTTTGTTCAATCCTTATGCTCAACTTTTAGCCTGCAACGCCT
>NZ_JBGCUL010000533.1:0-3130 GCF_054177685.1 Pseudomonas sp. P5_A2_2 | reverse complement strand
GGCTTCGAAGTGACGATGTATTTCGCCAACCGTTGATTGATCACCCGGCCAGCCGCTGCGTTGGCCGGGCCTGCCTTCTGGAGCATCCGCCATGCACATCCGCGTTCTCGGTTCCGCCGCTGGCGGTGGTTTCCCGCAGTGGAACTGCAACTGCCGCCAGTGCGCCGGTGTGCGCAATGGCAGCCTGCGGGCACAGCGCCGTACGCAGTCGTCGATTGCCCTGAGTGACGATGGTGTGGAGTGGGTGCTGTGTAACGCGTCACCGGACATTCGCGCGCAATTCGAGAGTTTTGCGCCATTGCAACCGGTGCGGCGCCTGCGTGACAGCGCCATCGCCGGCATCGTGCTGCTGGACAGCCAGATCGACCATTGCACCGGTTTGCTCAGCCTGCGTGAAGGTTGCCCGCATGACGTGTGGTGCACCGAGCGTGTGCACCAGGACCTGAGCAGTGGTTTCCCGTTGTTCAACATGCTGGAGCACTGGAACGGCGGATTGCACTGGCAACCGGTCGGCCTCGATCACCAGCCGTTCAACATCCCGGCCTGCGGGCATTTGCAATTTCGCGCGATTCCCCTGGTGAGCAACGCGCCGCCGTATTCGCCCAATCGCGGCAACCCGCAACCGGGCGACACCATAGGCCTGTTCATCGAAGACCTGCGCAACGGCGCCTCGCTGTTCTATGCCCCGGGCCTTGGCCGAATCGACGATGAAGTGCTGGGCTGGATGCAGCGCGCCGATTGCCTGCTGCTGGACGGCACTCTGTGGCGCGACGACGAGATGCGTATCTGCGAAGTCGGCCAGAGCCTGGGCAGTGACATGGGGCACCTCCCACAAAGCGGCCCCGGCGGCATGCTTGAAGTGCTGGAAGACTTCCCTCGCCAGCGCAAGGTGCTGATCCATATCAACAACACCAATCCGATCCTTGATGAAGACTCGGCCGAGCGGGCCTTGCTGGAGCGGCGGGGGATTGAAGTGGCTTACGACGGCATGAGTATTGAGCTGTAGCCGATGGCCCCATCGCGAGCAGGCTCGCTCCCACAGGGGACACCGCCGATTCAATGTAGGAGCGAGCCTGCTCGCGATGAGGCCAGCGCAGGCACCGCAAAAATTTCCGGAGAACAAAATGACTGACACCCCCATGTCCCCCACAGAATTCGAATCCGCCCTGCGCGCCAAGGGTGCCTACTACCACATCCACCACCCCTTCCACCAAGCCATGTACGCCGGCCGCGCCAGCCGCGAACAGATCCAGGGCTGGGTCGCCAATCGCTTTTACTATCAGATCAACATTCCGCTGAAGGACGCCGCGATTCTCGCCAACTGCCCGGACCGCGACGTGCGCCGGGAATGGCTGCAACGGATTCTCGACCACGACGGCGTCCCCGGCAGCGAGGGCGGTATCGAAGCCTGGCTGCGCCTGGGCGAAGCAGTGGGGCTGGATCGCGAGCAGATCCTCTCCCAGGAACTGGTGCTGCCCGGGGTGCGTTTTGCGGTGGACGCCTACGTCAATTTCGCCCGTCGCGCCTGCTGGCAGGAAGCGGCCAGCAGTTCGCTGACCGAACTCTTTGCGCCACAGATCCATCAGTCGCGACTCGACGCCTGGCCGACCCATTACCCGTGGATCGACGTCGCCGGCTACGACTATTTCCGCACGCGCCTGAGCCAGGCTCGGCGCGATGTCGAGCATGGCTTGCGCATCACCTTGGCACACTACGTGACCGCCGAGGGGCAACAACGCATGCTGCAGATTCTGCAATTCAAGCTCGACGTGCTGTGGAGCATGCTCGATGCCATGAGCATGGCCTACGAGCTTGCGCGCCCGCCGTATCACACGGTCACCGGCGATAACGTCTGGCACCGGGGGATCGCCCTGTGAGCCTGATCGATCGCCAGCAGTCACCGGCCTTGCGCCGCGGTTTTCGCCTGCAATGGGAGCCCCGTCAGGACTGCCACGTGCTGCTGTACCCCGAAGGCATGATCAAGCTCAACGCCAGTGCCGGACAGATTCTCGACCTGGTGGATGGCCAGCGTAGCGTGGCGGCGATCATTGAGCGATTGAGCGCGAATTTCCCCGGCGTACCGGGGATCGACGAAGACGTGCTGGCGTTTCTGGAGGTGGCCCATGCGCAGTTCTGGATCGAGTGAGACGCAGCCCGGACCGCCATTGTGGCTGCTCGCCGAGCTGACCTACCGCTGTCCGCTGCAATGCCCCTATTGCTCCAACCCGCTGGACTTTGCCCGGCACGGCGAGGAACTGAGCACGCAAGAATGGATTCGTGTATTCCGCGAAGCGCGGGACATGGGTGCCGCGCAACTGGGGTTTTCCGGCGGCGAGCCATTGGTGCGCCAGGACCTCGCCGAACTGATCAAGGCCGCCCGGGACATGGGCTACTACACCAACCTGATCACCTCCGGCATCGGCCTGACCGAGCAGAAGGTGCGCGACTTCAAGGTGGCCGGGCTGGACCATATCCAGATCAGCTTCCAGGCCGCCGACGAGGCGGTGAACAACATGCTCGCCGGCTCGCGCAAGGCCTTTGCGCAGAAACTCGCCATGGCCCGTGCGGTGAAAGCCCAGGGCTACCCGATGGTGCTGAACTTCGTCACCCATCGGCACAATATCGACCGGATCGCGCAGATCATCGAGCTGTGCCTGGAGCTGGAAGCGGACTTCGTCGAATTGGCCACCTGCCAGTTCTATGGCTGGGCCGAACTCAACCGCGTCGGCCTGTTGCCCACCCGCGAGCAATTGCAGCGTGCCGAGCGCATCACCAACGAATACCGCGAACGCCTTGAAGCCCAGGGCCACCCGTGCAAGCTGATCTTTGTCACTCCGGACTACTACGAGGAACGTCCCAAGACCTGCATGAACGGCTGGGCCAACCTGTTTCTCGACATCACCCCCGATGGTACGGCGTTGCCTTGTCACAGCGCCCGGCAGTTGCCCGTACAGTTTCCCAATGTGCGCGAGCACAGCCTCTCGCACATCTGGAACGACTCGTTCGGCTTCAATCGTTTTCGCGGCGATGACTGGATGAAGGAGCCGTGTCGCTCATGCGATGAAAAGCACAAGGATCTGGGAGGATGTCGCTGCCAGGCTTTCATGCTGACCGGCGACGCCGCCAATGC
>NZ_JBGCUL010000532.1:0-3133 GCF_054177685.1 Pseudomonas sp. P5_A2_2 | reverse complement strand
CTATACAAGTGGCGGATTCTTTCACCAAACAGCCAAATCGGGACTTAGTTACTATCCTGCTTGGATTGACAAACTAAACTTGCGTTGGGCCTTCAGAATTAAAGATGAGCCAAAATTATACAGACGATACACCTTGGATTTCGTAAAGTTCATATTCTTATTCACTTACGACGCTTTATTATTCAAAATTAAAAAATAGATACTTGACTTTCTCCGCAGGCGGATATTGACTTTTTATTGAAAAAACCTAGCTATCCGACGGCATCGTCTATGCTGGCTCTCATACCAACTTTACTCTGTTTAATATTGATTTTCTTATTTATCGGCAAGCAAATTCACGACAGCAAGAATTAGTAGCCTTTTACCATTGAGGCTTGCACTACGCCTTTCGGGGATGTCGCCGAACAGTTTCTAGCTCCTTCTACCTATAGCGAAGAGTTGAATGGCCGACTTAAAAGCATGTTTTCGATAAGTAAGTAGTCGATGTTGGTGCTGCGCACTAGCCTCACCTCTCATGCTTGCTTTTCACTACAGGTGAGAATGGTTAGCCATGCTTCAGCTTTTTTTGTTGGGACCCAAGGAGGATGCCACGTCAAAAGTCGCCAAAAAAGTCAAACAACCACGTCGCCGACTTAATAAAACCTTATTAATTGCTGATCCGATCGGTTGTGTGTCACTTTCGGTCTTTCGATGTGCTCGCAGGGAAGGTAAAACGAACATAGCATCGACGCGCAAACTCTCATCAATAAAATTCAAGCGATCCTAGTAATCCTTACTAGCGCTCTTGGCCCTCGAAAACTCAGATTCGATTACTCCCCCTCTTATTCTTCATTTGAAAGGACTCATTCCTTTGACTAGAAAAATTTTGGTGACAGGCGGTGCCGGTTACATCGGTTCGCACACCACACTCGCTTTGCTCGAAGCGGGACACAACGTTATAGTGTTGGATAACCTCTGTAATAGTTCGGTGGAGTCGCTTCATCGAGTGGGGGGTATTTGTGGAAAGTTGCCCGAATTTATTCAGGGGGATATTCGCGACCGTGCGCTGCTGGATGAGCTGTTCGCTTCGCAGAGGATCAGCGCGGTATTACATTTCGCCGGTTTAAAATCGGTGGGGGAAAGTGTCCGCAAACCGCTCGACTACTATGACAACAATGTCGCAGGCAGTGTCACCCTGTGTCAGGCAATGGCCCACGCCGGAGTTTTCAATTTTGTGTTCAGCTCTTCCGCCACGGTGTATGGCGAGCCGACGCAGATGCCGATCCGGGAGGATTTCCCCACTGGCGTGCCGACCAATCCCTATGGTCGCTCCAAGCTGATGGTCGAGGATCTGTTGCAGGATCTGGCGAAATCAGACCCGCGGTGGAGCGTCGCCCTGCTCCGCTACTTTAACCCGGTGGGTGCACACCAAAGCGGGCTGATTGGCGAAGATCCCAATGGCCTGCCGAACAACCTCCTGCCCTATGTCAGCCAGGTGGCCATTGGCAAGCTCAAGCAGTTATCGGTGTTCGGTGCCGATTACCCGACGCAGGATGGTACCGGGGTGCGCGACTACATCCACGTGCAGGATCTGGCCGATGGGCATTTGTGCGCGCTACGGACAGTCCTCCAAAAAACCGGGGTGAACATCTGGAACTTGGGCACCGGTATCGGTTACAGCGTGCTGGAAATGATTCGGGCATTCGAGGAGGCAAGTGGTCGGGCCGTGCCTTACAAATTGGTTGAGCGTCGTCCCGGAGATATTGCCGAGTGCTGGGCCGACCCCACAAAAGCCGCCAATGAATTGGACTGGAAGGCCAAGCGCGGGTTGCMGGAAATGATGACCGATACTTGGCGTTGGCAAGCTGCTAACCCACAAGGTTATGGCCGGTAGCATCTCTCGTATGGCGTAGCGATCAGACGTGAACCATTACATTGGCACCACATACCCAATAACGACTGTTAGAAACAGCAAGTACGTTAGAAAACGTCAGACCTGTTAGGCATCCTACACAGGTATTCTTGAGGCAATGATCGCAAGATAAATCTCACTGAGGAATGACCCAGAGGTCAACTCTCATCGAGCTCGAATCAATAACTATACTTAACGCTACTGGACGCTCAGAGTTTTTGGCCTTGCACGCTCGCTTCTTAGCTTCACCGCCAATACCGACGATGCATCAAAAAGGAATCTACCATGACCAAACTACTTGCTTCCGTTCTAATGCTTTCTTTGAGTGCCTCCGTTTTCGCCGCTGAGCCTCCCGCAGCGTCTTCTGCTCCAGGCACTCCTGCAAAACCCGCAGCAAACGCTCCTTTGAGTCTGAACACCCCTCTCGTGGGCAGCCTGACCACAGGGACTGCTCTGGGCATCGGTGCCGCGGTTATAGCCGGAGCTGCTGCACTGTCATCCAGTGGTGGCGGAAGCAACAATGACGGCGGCACTACTGGCACTACCGGTACCACTGGTACCACCGGTACACGCTAAGCGCACCGCGAGGTCGATAGCCTTCTACCACCCGGAGCAATCTGGGTGGTTTCGTTCTGATGTGTTCCCTCCACAAGTGTCCTCAATCATGATTCGTAGTTTGTCGCTCGCTGTGCTTGCAGGTGTTGCCCTGCAGGGCTGTATGTTCTCGCCTGGTCAACACCTGGATACCAGTCAGGTTGGCCGTGAAGGCTCACCGGAAAGCACTCGGATCGAGTTGATTCCGATAACGCCCAAACTGATTGCCCAGAACGCGGCGACAAAAGTGCAAGCCTCGGTGCCCGCCGAGTTGTTGGCGTACAAGCCGGGGGCTTACCGGATTGGCGCCAATGATGTGTTGTACATCACCGTGTGGGACCATCCTGAGTTGACTGCGCCATCGGGCCCGCAACAGCAAATTGATGCGAACGGCCGCCTGGTACGCCCGGACGGCACCATGTTTTACCCCTATATCGGCAATATTCATGCTGAAGGCAAAACCATCGAGGAGCTTCGCGGTTTTATTGCCGAGCGCCTGACTCAATTCGTCGACAGCCCCCAGGTTGACTTGAGTGTTTTGCGCTTTGCCAGTCAAAAAGTCGTTATTTCCGGTGCAATTTTGAAAGCCGGTCAACAACCCATTACCACTTCGCCGCTCAGTGTCGTCGAAGCCATGGGCACTGCTAC
>NZ_JBGCUL010000531.1:0-3139 GCF_054177685.1 Pseudomonas sp. P5_A2_2 | reverse complement strand
CAGCCTGACAGCGTTGATCTACGATGATGAAGCTGCCGAGCTCTGTAGTAATTCGAAACACTCCAAGAATACCTGACCCGGAAAAGTGGTCAGAATGCGTTTTTTGCCCGTGAGYCGAGACGAGTTTCCCCATGCGAACCCACTTGCGACTGATCGCCCTGAGCGCCCTGTTCATGTCCTCCCTGGCCCAGGCCGCCGACCTCATCCCGATCGAGGTTCATCGCGACGCCAATTGTGGTTGCTGCAAAAAATGGATCAGCCACCTGGAGGCCAATGGCTTCAAGGTCGAAGACCACGTCGAAGCCAGCATGAGTGAGTTCAAGCAACAGCACGGTGTGCCGCCGCGCCTGGCGTCGTGCCACACCGCGTTGATCAACGGCAAATTCGTCGAAGGTCATGTCCCGGCCGACCAGGTCCTGGCCCTGAGCAAGCGCGACGATCTGTTGGGTATCGCCGCACCCGGCATGCCCATGGGTTCGCCCGGCATGGAAATGGACGGCATGAACGATGCCTATCAGGTCATCGGCCTGAAAAAGGACGGCACTGACGTGGTGGTTGCGGATTACCCCGCCCATTGATGTCCGGCGCGTATCTCGGGCTGTTTTTCGCGGCATTCGGTGCCGCCACGCTGCTGCCGCTGCAATCCGAAGCCATGCTGGTGGGCCTGTTGCTCAGCGATCGGTATTGGCTCTGGGCACTGCTGGCAGTGGCAACATTCGGCAATGTTCTGGGGTCGCTGCTTAACTGGTGGCTGGGGCGCGGGATCGAGCGGTTCCGCGACCGGCGCTGGTTTCCGGTAGGCCCCCGACACCTGGAAAAAGCCCGGCTGCATTATCAACGCTACGGCCACTGGTCATTACTGCTCAGCTGGCTGCCGGTGATCGGCGATCCGCTGACGCTGGTCGCCGGGGTCATGCGCGAACCGCTGGGGCGCTTCCTGCTGATCGTCACCCTGGCCAAAGGCGCCCGCTACGGCGTGCTGGCCGTGGCGACCCTGGGCTGGATGGGTTGAACCATCGAGGGCGGCGATTGCCTGTGTTTAATAGCGCCCTAATCGAGCCGATCCAGCATCGGCGGATTTTCCATGGAGCTCTCCCATGTCGCGTCCCCTCACCCGCTGGTTACCCAGCCTGTTGCTGACCGCCGCCCTGCCCGCCATCGCCCACGCCGAAGGACCGGCATATGGCCCCCAATTGCAAGGTTTCGACTACCCCTACACCCTCAAGCACTTCGCCTTTGAATCCCAGGGCCAATCCCTGCAAATGGGTTACATGGACGTCGCCGCCCACGGCAAGGCCAATGGTCGCAGCGTGGTGTTGATGCACGGCAAGAATTTCTGCGGCGCCACCTGGGACACCTCGATCAAAGCCCTCAGCGACGCCGGCTATCGGGTCATCGCCCCGGACCAGATCGGTTTCTGCACCTCCAGTAAACCGGCGCACTATCAGTACAGCTTCCAGCAACTGGCGACGAACACTCAACAATTGCTCAAGGCGCTGGGCATCCAGAAAGCCACCCTGCTGGGGCACTCCACCGGCGGCATGCTCGCCACCCGCTATGCCTTGCTATACCCCGAACAGGTCGAACAACTGGCGCTGGTCAACCCCATTGGCCTGGAAGACTGGAAAGCCCTCGGTGTGCCCTATCGCACCGTTGATCAATGGTACGAACGCGAACTCAAACTCAGCGCCGACGGGATCCGCACCTACGAGCGCAACACCTATTACGGCGGCCGCTGGAAGCCGGAATTCGATCGCTGGGTCGACATGCTCGCCGGCCTGAACAAAGGCCCGGGGCATACGCAAGTCGCGTGGAACTCAGCGCTGATCTACGACATGATCTTCACCCAACCGGTGTACTACGAATTCCAGAACCTGAAGATGCCGACCCTGCTGTTGATTGGTACGTCCGACACTACCGCCATCGGCAGTGACATCGCCCCGCCCGAGGTCAAGGCGAAGCTCGGGCACTACGACGTCCTCGGCAAACAGGTGGCCAAGCGGATTCCCCAGTCCACGCTGGTGGAATTCCCTGGCATGGGCCACGCGCCACAGATGGAAGAACCGGCAGAATTCCACCAGGCCCTGCTCGCCTGGCTGAACAAGACCAACCCCGTGCGTTGAAGAGGAAAGGCTGATGCCCGTGCAAATTGCAGTGCTTGATGATTGGCAGGATGTGGCGCGGAACGTGGTGGACTGGTCGGCGCTGGACAGCGTCGGCCAGGTGAGTTTTCTCCATGACTACCCCACCGATACCCCATCCCTGGCCGAGCGCCTGGCCGGGTTCGAGGTGATCTGCGTGATGCGCGAGCGCACCCGTTTCGATGAAGACCTGCTGCGCCGCCTGCCGAAGCTCAAACTGCTGGTGACCGGCGGTATGCGCAACGCCGCCCTGGATCTGAAAGCCGCTGCCGCGCTGGGCATTCAGGTCTGCGGCACCGACAGCTACAAACACGCCGCGCCGGAACTGACCTGGGCGCTGATCATGGCCGCAACCCGCAATTTGGTGGTCGAGGCCAATGCCCTGCGTGCCGGCCAGTGGCAACAAGGCCTGGGCGGTGACTTGCATGGCAAGACGCTGGCCATCCTCGGTCTGGGCAGCATCGGTCAGCGTATTGCACAGTTCGGTCAGGTGTTCGGCATGCGCGTGATCGCCTGGAGTGAAAACCTCACCGCCGAACGTGCGGCGCAGGTCGGTGTGACCTATGTCAGCAAGCAGGAACTGTTCGAACAGGCTGACGTGTTGTCGGTGCACCTGGTGCTCAGTGAGCGCAGTCGGGGCCTGGTGGATGCACAGGCACTTGGCTGGATGAAGCCCACGGCGCTGCTGGTGAACACCGCTCGCGGACCGATTGTCGATGAAGCGGCGCTGATCAAGGCGTTGCAGAAACAACGGCTGGCCGGTGCCGCACTGGATGTCTTCGAGCAGGAACCGCTCCCTGCCCACCATCCGTTTCGGACCCTGGATAACGTGCTGGCAACGCCCCATGTCGGATACGTGAGCCAACAGAACTACCAGCTGTTTTTCTCGCAAATGATCGAGGACATCCAGGCCTGGGTGGCGGGTTCACCCATTCGTTTGCTGGGCTGATACCGCGTCATCGTTCATCGCGAGCAAGCTCGCGCCCACAGGGTTACAT
>NZ_JBGCUL010000530.1:0-3144 GCF_054177685.1 Pseudomonas sp. P5_A2_2 | reverse complement strand
GATCTTCTATTCGCGCTCGCTGGGCGGACGGACACCCAATCTGTCTGCAACCTTTACCGAAGGTGCCAGCAGCATGAACCTGTATCTGAACTTCGTGCGTAACCCCGCGAGTTGGCAGGTCTCTTTCAACTACGCGAAATTCATGGGGGGCGATACCCCCTACGATCAATTGTTGGGTGATCGCGACTATGTCGGTTTCGTGATTTCGCGCACTCTGTGAGGCATGTCGTGAATACTTCTCTAAAAGTCCCCGTCAAACGGGGGCGTGGCGTGCTGCCTCGCATCGAAAACTGGCTGTTTGGGCATCGCCGGCTAGTACTGGCGAGTCTGGTCATCTTCACTCTGATCATGGCCTGGTTTGCTGTTCAGTTGCGTATGGATGCCGGCTTTGAAAAACAGCTGCCCATCGGCCATGAATATGTAGAAACGTTCGAGGCGTACCGCAATGACCTGTTGGGGGCGAATCGCCTGACCATCGTGGTCAAGGCTCGCGCAGGCAAGATCTGGAGCGAGACGGCTCTCAAGCGTCTGTATGACGTCACTCAGGCAGTCATCTTTCTACCCAATGTTTCGCGTAGCAGCGTGCGTTCGTTGTGGACGCCGAACGCTTTCGTCAACGAGATAACCGAGGAGGGCTTCCGTGCAGATCCACTTGTACCGGGTACGGTAACCCCCGAACGCCTCGATGATGAAACCATTGCCAGGATCGCCGATTCGACGGCTCAGGGGGGCTTTATCGGCACGCTGGTCTCGCGGGATCAGAGCAGCGCGATGATCACCGTCGAACTCAATGAGTTTGACGCCACTGGCGCGCGCCTGGACTATGTGGCTTACAACCAGGTCCTGGAAAAGCAAATTCGTCAGCAGTTCGAGGACGGTGATTTCGAAATTCAGATCATCGGCTTTGCGAAGCAGATCGGCGATATTGCCGATGGCGCGTCTGCAGTATTGGAGTTTTGCCTGCTGGCATTGCTGCTGACGGCCGCTGCGGTGTACTGGTACTGCCACTCCGTACGTTTCACTCTGCTGGCACTGGGGTGTTCATTGGCTTCGTTGGTCTGGCAGTTTGGCAGTCTAAGGCTGCTTGGCTATGGCCTCGACCCGCTTGCCGTGTTGGTGCCCTTTCTGGTGTTCGCCATCGGCGTGTCCCATGGCGTGCAGCAGATAAATTTCATCGTGCGGGAAATCGCCCATGGAAAGTGCGTTGAGGAGGCGGCGCGTTCCAGCTTCAGCGGTTTGCTGATCCCCGGCACGCTGGCACTGGTGACCGCTTTTGTTTCCTTCGTAACGTTGGTGCTGATCCCGATTCCGATGGTACGTGAGTTGGCCATCACCGCGTCGCTCGGTGTGTCCTTCAAGATCATCACCAATCTGGTGATGTTGCCGTTGGTGGCGTCGATGCTGCGGGTCGACGGTGACTACGCCGCGACCGAGGAGATCTCCCGTCAGCGCCGTGCCCGTTGGTTGCATGGACTGGCCAGGCTTGCCGAGTGGCGTAATGCCAAACGGGTGCTTTGCATTGCTTTGCTCGTCTTCCTCGCGGCTGTCTGGCAAAGCCATGACCGAGTCGTTGGTTCCCTGCAGGCAGGTGCACCGGAATTGCGTGAGGATTCTCGCTTCAACCGAGATGCAGTTGCCATCGCCAGCAGCTACGACATTGGCCTGGATTGGCTAAGCGTCGTCTTCGAGGTCAATCCAGACAAGTCTGGTGACGGCGCTTCAGTCGCCTGCGAAGAGGTCGCCTTGGGTCAGTACCAGGATCGCTTTGTGTGGGCAATGGAAGGCGTACCCGGGGTGGTGTCGGTTGCCGCATTTTCTACCAGCATGCGCCAGTTCAACGAGGGCTATAACGAGGGCAATCCGAAAATGAATGCGGTGCCCATTGATCCGGCGAACTACTCCTCGTTGGCTACCGAAGTGGCCCGCATTCCGGGAATCATGCGCTCCGATTGCAGCATGGCTGCCGTTCACCTGTACCTGGCGGACCACAAGGCCGCGACTATCAACAAGGTGATCGAAGCCGCCAAGGCCTTTCGTACCGAATTCCCGATGCCCGGGGTGACGGTGCGACTGGCCTCGGGCAATGCAGGGGTGATTGCAGCCATCAATGAGGAGGTTGAAAAGAGCGAGACGCCAATGATGCTGTATGTCTATGCCGCAATCGCGCTGCTGGTGTTTGTCGTCTACCGGGATCTGCGCGCTGTGCTGGTGTGCTGTCTTCCGCTGACCATTGGCACCTTTATCGGCTACTGGTTCATGAAGGAACTACAGATCGGCCTGACCATTGCGACGCTGCCGGTGATGGTATTGGCAGTGGGTATCGGTGTTGATTACGCCTTCTACATCTATAACCGYCTGCAACTGCATCAGGCCCAGGGCCAGCCGATCGTCAAGGCTGTCGAACATGCCTTGCTCGAAGTCGGTGTGGCAACCATTTTCACCGCGATTACCCTGGCAGTCGGCGTCGCCACCTGGGCGTTCTCGGAGCTCAAGTTTCAGGCCGATATGGGCAAACTGCTCGCCTTCATGTTCATGGTCAACATGGTCATGGCCATGACGGTGTTACCGGCTTTCGCAGTCTGGCTCGAGCGGGTGTTCCCGCGTAAGCGCGCTGTGCGCATGGTCGGCGCACTGGCGCACTGAGGAGAAAAGCAACATGCGATACATGATTTCATTCATGGGGACTTTACTCGCTGCAGTGCTGCCACTGGTCACACTTCAGGCGTCTGCATTGGAAGCTGTGCCGGCAGTCCCTTCGAGCAACGCCACGCAGGCCACCTTTCTGGATGCTGCATGGGCAAAGGGGCGTGTGGTCGCCGTTGGCGATCATGGCATGGTGTTGCTTTCCGATGATCAAGGGAAAAGCTTCCATCAGGCAAGCTCGGTACCGTTGTCCACGCCACTGACCGGTGTTTCATTCGTCGATTCCAGGCAAGGTTGGGCGGTTGGTCACTGGGGGGCGATTCTGGCCAGCAAYGACGGCGGTGACTCCTGGCAGATTCAACGACTGTCCAGCAATGAGGATCGGCCACTGTTCGCTGTGCATTTTTTCAACGCCGAACAAGGTGTCGCCGTCGGCCTTTGGTCACTGGTGTTGACGACCGATGACGGCGGAAAAACCTGGGCTGAGCAGAAGCTTAAAGC
>NZ_JBGCUL010000529.1:0-3153 GCF_054177685.1 Pseudomonas sp. P5_A2_2 | reverse complement strand
TCGTGGCGGTCTGCGCTGGTCCGACCGTGAAGAAGACTTCCGTACCGAAGTCCTGGGCCTGGTAAAAGCCCAGCAAGTGAAGAACTCGGTCATCGTGCCGGTGGGTGCGAAGGGCGGCTTCCTGCCGCGTCGCCTGCCACTGGGCGGCAGCCGTGACGAGATCGCGGCCGAGGGCATCGCCTGCTACCGCATCTTCATTTCGGGCCTGTTGGACATCACCGACAACCTGAAAGATGGCGCCCTGGTACCACCGGCCAACGTCGTGCGTCATGACGACGATGACCCGTACCTGGTAGTGGCCGCGGACAAGGGCACTGCGACCTTCTCCGACATCGCCAACGGCATCGCTATCGACTACGGCTTCTGGCTGGGTGACGCGTTTGCGTCCGGTGGTTCGGCCGGTTACGACCACAAGAAGATGGGCATCACCGCCAAGGGCGCGTGGGTCGGCGTACAGCGCCACTTCCGCGAGCGCGGCATCAATGTCCAGGAAGACAGCATCACTGTGGTGGGCGTCGGCGACATGGCCGGTGACGTGTTCGGCAACGGCTTGCTGATGTCCGACAAGCTGCAACTGGTCGCAGCGTTCAACCACCTGCACATCTTCATCGACCCGAACCCTGAGCCGGCATCGAGCTTCGCCGAGCGTCAGCGCCTGTTCGACCTGCCGCGTTCGGCCTGGTCGGACTACGACACCAGCATCATGTCCGAAGGCGGCGGGATCTTCTCGCGCAGCGCGAAGAGCATCGCGATTTCCCCGCAGATGCAAGAGCGCTTCGACATCCAGGCCGACAAGCTGACCCCGACCGAACTGCTGAACGCCTTGCTCAAGGCGCCGGTGGATCTGCTGTGGAACGGCGGTATCGGTACTTACGTGAAAGCCAGCAGCGAAAGCCACGCCGATGTCGGCGACAAGGCTAACGATGCACTGCGCGTGAACGGCAACGAACTGCGCTGCAAAGTCGTGGGCGAGGGCGGTAACCTGGGCATGACCCAACTGGGTCGCGTCGAGTTCGGCCTCAATGGCGGCGGTTCCAACACCGACTTCATCGACAACGCCGGTGGCGTGGACTGCTCCGACCACGAAGTGAACATCAAGATCCTGCTGAACGAAGTGGTTCAGGCCGGCGACATGACCGACAAGCAACGTAACCAGTTGCTGGCGAGCATGACCGACGAAGTCGGTGGTCTGGTGCTGGGCAACAACTACAAGCAGACTCAGGCCCTGTCCCTGGCTGCCCGTCGCGCCTTGCCGCGGATTGCCGAATACAAGCGCTTGATGAACGACCTGGAAGGTCGCGGCAAGCTGGATCGCGCCATCGAGTTCCTGCCGGCCGAAGATGCAATCAACGAGCGCATCGCCGCAGGCCACGGCCTGACCCGCGCCGAGCTGTCGGTGCTGATCTCGTACAGCAAAATCGACCTCAAGGAGCAGTTGCTTGGCTCCCTGGTGCCGGACGACGACTACCTGACCCGCGACATGGAAACCGCTTTCCCGCCAACCCTGGTGAGCAAGTTCTCCGCGGCCATGCGTCGTCACCGTCTGAAGCGTGAAATCGTCAGCACCCAGATCGCCAACGATCTGGTCAACCACATGGGCATTACCTTCGTTCAACGACTCAAAGAGTCGACCGGCATGAGCCCGGCGAACGTGGCCGGCGCCTACGTGATCGTGCGCGACATTTTCCATCTCCCGCACTGGTTCCGTCAGATCGAGAACCTGGACTACCAGGTCTCCGCCGACGTGCAACTGGAGCTGATGGACGAGCTGATGCGTCTGGGCCGTCGCGCTACGCGCTGGTTCCTGCGTGCCCGTCGCAACGAGCAGAACGCTGCCCGTGACGTCGCCCACTTCGGTCCGCACCTGAAGGAGTTGGGCCTCAAGCTCGACGAGCTGCTCAGTGGCGAGATCCGCGAAACCTGGCAGGCCCGTTACCAGGCGTACGTCGCAGCCGGTGTACCGGAGTTGCTGGCGCGCATGGTGGCTGGCACCTCGCACCTGTACACCCTGCTGCCGATCATCGAGGCCTCCGACGTGACCGGTCAGGACCCTGCGGACGTGGCCAAGGCCTACTTCGCCGTGGGCAGTGCGCTGGACATCACCTGGTACATGCAACAGATCAGCGCTCTGCCGGTTGAAAACAACTGGCAGGCCCTGGCCCGTGAAGCGTTCCGCGATGACGTCGACTGGCAGCAACGCGCGATCACCATCTCGGTCCTGCAACAGGGCGACGGTACCCAGGACGTGGAAACACGCTTGGCGCTGTGGATGGCGCAGCACGACAGCATGATCGAACGCTGGCGTGCCATGCTGGTGGAAATCCGTGCCGCCAGCGGCACCGACTACGCCATGTACGCGGTGGCCAACCGCGAACTGCTGGACCTGGCATTGAGCGGTCAAGCGGTAGTGCCTGCCGCTGTCGCCGCCGAGCTGGAACCGGCTGCCTGATCAGGCGTTGAATGAAAAAACCCCGCATTGAGAGATGCGGGGTTTTTTTTGTCTGGGAATCTTGTGGTGTTTGTACCGGCGCCATCGCGAGCAAGCTCGCTCCCACAGTAAATGGGTGTACATGAGTGGTGTGTAAGACACCCATTACTGTGGGAGCGGGCTTACCCGCGATGGGGGCATTGATTTCAATACAACTTCTGGCTTGATTTATTATCAATCATCGACACATTACTTGTCGGGCTGGTCAGTAAATTACTGAGCGATTGGTCAAACTTTTGCAGTGCCCTGACTTGCACATTCTGTTGTTCATTAATATCCGCAACTATCTCTTCACTGCGTTTATAGTCGGCCCACACCGGGCTGAGTGCTTTGGCGTCATGGCCTTGTGCAGTACCGATGTAGTTGAAGTTCTTGTCATAAAAGTCCGCACTGACATCCGCCTGGATATCCGAACTGCGCGAGGTCATCAGTTGACTTCGGGTGTCGACCACTGCCATCACATCCGGTTTCGCTGCCCTGAGGCTCTGAATGTCCGGGTATACGATAACCGAGCCAAATTGCCGCTGCAGGGAGGCCTTGACCCAATCCACCGCCAGGTCTGGCCTGGAGGTGGCTACGTAGGCGTCATGAATCGGCTGCACCAGCAGGCTCTGGCCGAAACCGGTGCCGGCGTTGGCTCGATAGTCCCGAAGGTAGGCACGATT
>NZ_JBGCUL010000528.1:0-3166 GCF_054177685.1 Pseudomonas sp. P5_A2_2 | reverse complement strand
ACCGCTTCGCGCAGCGGCTCGAGCATCCGTGGGTGGTTGGTGCCGGGGTTCTGGCCCCAGACGAAAATCGCGTCGGCGTGTTCGAAGTCGTCGAAGGTCACAGTGCCTTTGCCGACACCGACGCTTTGCGACAACGCGACACCGCTGGCCTCGTGACACATGTTCGAGCAGTCAGGGAAGTTGTTGGTGCCATAGGCGCGCACGAACAGCTGATAGAGGTAGGCCGCTTCGTTGCTGGCCCGGCCCGAGGTGTAGAACTCGGCCTGATCCGGACTCGACAAGCCGTTCAGGTGTTTGGCGATCAGCGCGAACGCGTCGTCCCAGCTGATCGGCTTGTAGCGGTCGGTTTCGGCGTCGTAGCTCATCGGCTCGGTCAGGCGGCCCTGGTATTCGAGCCAGTAGTCACTCTGCTCCAGCAACGAAGTGACGCTGTGTCTGGCGAAGAACTTTGCATCGACCCGGCGTTTGGTCGCCTCCCAGTTCACCGCTTTGGCGCCGTTCTCGCAGAACATCACCATGCCCTTTTCCGGAGAGTCGCCCCAAGCGCAACCCGGGCAGTCGAAGCCACCGTTCTGGTTGGTCTTGAGCATTATGCGCAGGTTTTTCAAGGCGTTATCGCTGGTCAACCAGGCCTGGGCGACGCTGATCAGTGCGCCCCAACCACCGGCCGGGCCTTTGTAGGGCTTGTAKCGAGGGACAGGTGTCTGATCGGCTTGACGGTGTTGACTCACGCTTGTTTCTCCAACGTTGGGCTGTAGACCCGCGGCGCATTCTTCTGTGGCAGATGGATGAGGTTGAGGTTGTGGCGACGGGCCCATTGCACGGCAAGGCCCGTGGGCGACGACAGGCTGACCAGGGTCTGGATGCCGGCGCGCAAGACTTTCTGGATCAATTCGAGGCTGCAGCGGCTGGTGACAATCGCCAGCCCGCCAGCGGTCGGGATCTTCTGGCGGATCAATCCGCCGATCAGTTTGTCGAGGGCGTTGTGCCGGCCGATGTCTTCGCGGCCCAGCAGCAACTCGCCCTGATCATTCATGAACACCGCGGCATGTACCGCACCACTGTGCTGGCCAAGGGGCTGGAACGCGCCGATGCGCTGACGCAGGCCGTCGAGCCATTCGGCAGGCGGCAAGGGTGCGCCAGGCAATACCTGGAGCTCGGGCAGTGCCTGCTCCACTGCTTCCACGCCGCACAGCCCGCAACCGCTGGTGCCGGCCAGTTGCCGACGCTGCTGCTTGAGGTTCCAGAAGGCGCGGTTGGCGATGGTCACTTGCGCGTATTGCGCCGAGCCAGAGCCGGTCAGTTGCAGGTCATAAATATCAGTGGCGTCCTCGATGATGCCGCTGCCCAGGCTGAAACCGACAATGAAGTCTTCCAGATCCGTGGGTGTCACCAGCATGACCGCCTGGCTGATGCCGTTATAGGCAATCGCCAACGCGACTTCCTCGGCCAGCGCGGTGCTGGTCGATTCCGTGTCTTCAAGGTTGCTGTAACTATAAGTCTGGCTGGCGGCAGGCGCGGGCGTTTCGAGGGCAGGCGCCGCGCAGGCTGGGCGCTTGGTGTTCATGGCATCACCGACGGTTTGATCAGCTTTAAGACTAGGCGTGACAACTTGTCACGTCTAATCGTTAGTACTGATCTGCCGATAGACTCCGTCGATCAAGCACTGGGCAACGATTGTCGATAGATCGCGAAACAAGCCTCCGCCAAGGCCGAGCGTGGCGCGCTGCGACGCATGATCAGCCCCAGCCGGCCCAGGGTCTGGGCGTTTTCGATCGGTTGCAGGCGCAGATGATCGGTCAGCTCTTCCAGACCTCCGTCCAACGGCATCACGGCGCAGCACAAGCCGCCGTGCACAGCTTGTAACAGTTGATGCACGGCATCCGTTTGCAACAGAGGCTGCGGGGTGAGGCCGCGGCTGTGGAAGTTGTGGTCGATGGATTGGCGAAAGTGCATGCCGCTGGTGAGCATGCCCAGTGGCAGTTCGATCAATGATTCCCAGCTCAGCGGCGCCTCGCCAAAGCTGAAAAAGCGTTGGTCGTAGAGCAGGCCCATGCGGGTTTCGCTGAAGGCCAGCGAGTCGAAACGTTCGGCATCCAGGCGCTCCAGGTAGGAAACACMGAGGTCCAGGCGATTGTTCGCCAGTTGTTCGAGTATTTGCTCCGAACTCAGCGCCGAAAGCTCGAAGCGCAGGTTCGGGTGCTCGGCATGCAGGCGTTGCAGCAGCGGCAGCGGATCGAAGCTCGACAGCGGCACCACGCCCAGACGCAAGGTGCCGACCAGATTGCCGCGACAGGCAGCCGCCTCGGCATACAAGCCGTCGTACGCCGCCAGCACCGTGCGCGCCCACGCCAGCACTCGCTCGCCCGGCGCCGTAAAACCTTCGAAGCGCTGACCGCGATTGACCAGCGGTAGGTCGAGTTCTTCTTCGAGGCTGCGCAGGCGCATCGACAGTGTCGGTTGAGTAATGTGGCAGCGCGCGGCGGCCTGACCGAAATGGCGGGTTTCGTCGAGCGCGATGAGGAATTTCAGCTGCTTGATGTCCATCTGCGCTCCAGGGGTTGGGAAGGTGCGGATTCTATCGCATGCGGGGTCATTGGTCGGGCTGGATTCGCAGGTGACGACCGTGGTCTAGGCTTTGACGTCTGGAATCCGAAACCCAAGGAGAGTGCACCATGAGTCTTTTGAGCTTTGTGAAGGAAGCGGGCGAAAAGCTGCTGGATCTGCTGACGCCAGGCAACGCCAATGCCAGTGATCAGTTGAAGGAGCACATCAGCAAAGTCGGCCTGGGTAACCCGAATGTGCAAGCGACGGTCGAGGGTGACAAGGTCACGGTGACCGGTGAAGTGGCGAGCCAGGAAGAGAAAGAAAAAATCCTGCTGGCGGTGGGCAATATTGTCGGGGTTGGCAGTGTTGACGATCAGATCACGGTGACCGGGCCGGTCGTGAAAGCGGCGGTATTTGTCGCCGTGGTGAAGGGCGACACCCTCAGCGCGATTTCCAGGCGCGTGTACGGCGATGCCAACAAGTACAACAAGATTTTCGAAGCCAACAAACCAATGCTGTCGCACCCGGACAAGATCTATCCGGGGCAGTCGTTGCGGATTCCTGAGTAAGTCGTCAAACCGCGTGATGGCCATCGCGGGCAAGCCACGCTCCCACAGGA
>NZ_JBGCUL010000527.1:0-3174 GCF_054177685.1 Pseudomonas sp. P5_A2_2 | reverse complement strand
GAACTGACCCGCATCGGCGACAACCGCTATCAGGCCGTCAGCTACTACCGGGCCAGGCCCAGGGAACGTGAAGCCTACCCGTTCACCCTGTCGCGCCATGGCAACCGCTGGTACCTGTCGGCGAAGGTGCCGGCGCAATTCGGCGGGCATTTCACCATCGGCGGGTTTGAGCTGACCGACAAGCATGAACTGGTGGTCTACAACCTCGACCTCGACCAGATCAACCAGGCCATGAAGCAAAAAGCCCTGAGCGGTGAAAGCTTCCAGACCAACGACGGCGATGGCGTATTGATCGACAGCCACATGGATCAAGTCGCCGCCTACCTCGACGACCCGGCCAACTCCGATGTGTTCGTCGAAGCGGTGCGCTATCAGCGTCAGGCCAAAGCCAAATAACCGGCACCAACAGGTTTCTACAGGAGTTTCGCGTGGACGATTACCAACAGTCGATACGCATTTTGTCCGATCGCATTGTGGTGGCGCAGACGCCGATCCGCGTCCTCGATGCGGTCAAATGGGACGACAACATTCGCAAGGGCTTCCTCAAGGCCCAGGGCAAGGAAATGCCGGCGGTTGACCGCGACTACTACCTCAACCGGCCGCTGGCGTTCGATTCCAGCAAAGTGAAGCTGGAGTTCCAGAACATCGAGCGCGACATTACCCGCCAGCTCGGTCAGTTCAACCCGGTCGGCCAGATCATGCGGCGCATGTGCAAGGAATACCGCATGGTGGTGCGTATGCTCGAAGCGCGTGGCACCGAGGATTTCGGCCTGATTTCCCAGGAGTTGTACGGCGCCGCGTCGGACGCATTCCACGCCGGCGATCCGACGCTGTCTGACCTGGGCATGATGCTGTCCGAATACCTGAACAACATCGACGGTCGTGGTGACCTCAAGGATGAACCGAAGACATTGACCGCCAAGGAGGCCGTCAGCCTGCTGCAACACCGCTTGAACAAGGTGTTCGGCGAGGCCGAGGAAACAATCCGGGTGTTCGAGTCCGACGGCATCGTCGCCGATGCGGCGGCGGGCGCCGACTACATCAAGATCCGCGCCGACGCGATGTTCAACGACCGCGATGTGCGCGCCCTGGAAGTCCACGAAGGGCTGGTGCACGTCGGCACCACCCTCAACGGCCTGAACCAGCCGATCTGCACCTTCCTCTCCAAGGGCCCGCCCTCGTCGACGGTGACCCAGGAAGGCCTGGCGATCCTGATGGAAATCATCACCTTCGCCTCGTACCCGAGTCGCCTGCGCAAGCTCACCAACCGTACCCGCGCCATTCACATGGTTGAGGAGGGCGCGGACTTTTTGCAGGTGTTCGAGTTCTTCCGCGAGCAAGGTTTCGAGATGCCCGAGAGCTACAGCAACGCCAGTCGCGTTTTCCGTGGCTCGGTGCCGACAGGTCTGCCATTTACCAAAGACTTGTCCTACCTCAAGGGCTTCATCATGATTTACAACTACATTCAACTGGCCGTGCGCAAAGGCAAGCTGGAGCAGATACCGCTGTTGTTCTGCGGCAAGACCACCCTGGAAGACATGCGCACCTTGCGTCAGTTGGTGGACGAAGGCCTGGTAGTGCCGCCCAAGTACCTGCCGGAACAGTTCCGCGACATGAACGCGCTGTCGGCGTGGATGTGCTTCTCCAACTTCCTCAACCACCTGAGCCTGGACCGGATCGAGGCGGATTACTCCAATATTTTGTGAGCAACGGGTCCCCCTGTGGGAGCGAGCTTGCTCGCGATGGCGGCATAACATTCAACATGGGTGCAAGCTGACAGATCGCTATCGCGAGCAAGCTCGCTCCCACAGGGGATTGTGTTCCAATCCATTTTTTGCGAGGTTTCACCGGATGAGAACCCTCGGCATCCTCTGCCTTCTCCTGGTCTTGAACGGTTGCAGCTCGCTGTTGTTCTACCCCGAACCCGGCCAGTTGTTCACTCCGGAAAAGGCCGGGCTCGAATACCGCACCATCACCCTGACCACCGCCGATAGCCTCAAGCTGAATGCGTGGTGGCTGCCGGCGAAGAAGGGTGTCGAGGTCAAAGGCACGGTGCTGCACCYGCACGGCAACGGCGGCAACCTGCCCATGCACCTCGGCGGCAGTTTCTGGTTGCCGAAAAATGGTTACCAGGTGTTGCTTGTGGACTATCGCGGTTACGGCTTGTCCGAAGGCGAACCGAGCTTGCCGGCGATCTATYAGGACATCGACGCCGCATTCGCCTGGCTGGACAAGGCGCCGCAGGTCAAGGGCAAGCCGTTGATCCTGCTCGGCCAGAGCCTTGGTGGCTCGATGGCCGTGCATTACCTGGTCCAGCACCCGGAACGGCAGAAACAACTCAAGGCCATCGTCCTCGATGGTGTCCCCGCCAGTTACCGCAGCGTGGGCCGGTTTGCCCTGAGCACCTCGTGGTTGACCTGGCCATTCCAGGTGCCGTTGTCGTGGCTGGTGCCCGACGGCGACAGCGCGATCAACTCCATGGCGCAACTCAAGGATGTGCCGAAACTGCTCTACCACAGCATCGATGATCCGATCGTGCCTCTTTCCAACGGCATCCGACTGTATCAAGCTGCGCCGCCGCCGCGGGTGCTGCAACTGACCCGTGGTGGTCATGTGCAGACGTTCGCCAACCCGGTCTGGCGCAAGGTCATGCTGCGTTATCTCGATGACCCGCAGCATTTCAACGGCCTGCGCCGGTTGGGTGAAATCCCCAACTACCCGGCACCCCCGAATTCAGAAACCGAACCACCAGAGAGTCCGCAATGAGTGAAGAACGTAACGCCATCCCGCTGATCATCACCGGTATCTGCAGCATCCTCGGCACCGTCGGCGCCCTGTGGTGGTACGGCTACCTGCACTTTGCCAAGCCTGAGGATGCGTTGCTGCTCAACGAATTCACCATGCTCAAGACCATTCCGGGCGAAGACTACAAAGTCTCCCTGGAACCGGCCGCCCAAGTGGCGCAGTGCATTGATGGGGTGCTGGTGCTGTTCGACATGGAACAGAAAGGCCTGACCGGCGTGCTGGTCGATGGCAAGAAAAAAGCCGTGCGCTGCATGGGGCAGGAAACGCCGCAGAAGCTGGAGCCGTAAGCTAAATCTGTGGCTATCAAAATCCCTTTGTGGGAGCGAGCTTGCTCGCGATGATGGCCTGACATTCAACACATGTGTTGTC
>NZ_JBGCUL010000526.1:0-3174 GCF_054177685.1 Pseudomonas sp. P5_A2_2 | reverse complement strand
CAATCACAGCCATTAAAAAAAGCGGCCCTTTGGCACCGATAACATCGTTTCTCGGCGGCGCTGCTTTTCACTATATTGGCCGCCAGATCCGGTGAGTGACTCAACATTCGCCACCCTCAGTGCGAGTAGTCTTTATGAATAAAAAACCAGACAACGCAGGGTTTGTTAATGCAGGTGCGGGAACCCGTGCCGTGTGGGGCGGGGAGCAGGTCAGGCATCCCTACAACGCCACTCAAACGCCCATCGTGGTCAGTGCCGCCTATGGTTATGACGACATCGATGTCTGGTACGACGTTGCGTTGGGCAAGGCGCCCGGCTTTATTTACAGCCGCATGAGCAACCCGACAGTCGAGACCCTCGAGGCAAAGATTTGCGAGTTGGAACTGGCCGAATCAGCCGTGGCTTTCAGCAGCGGGATGGCGGCGATCAGCAGCGTGCTCTACACCTTCCTGGCCCATGGCGATCGGGTGGTCTCGACCAGGGACAGCTATGGCGGCACCAACAAGATTTTCGAAGAGTTCCTGCCACGCACCGGTGTGAACGTGACGTTGTGCGAGACGTTCGATCACGAAGAAATCGAACGCGAAATCGCCAAAGGTTGCCAATTGGTGTATCTGGAAACGCCAACCAACCCGACGCTGAAAATACTCGATATCGAGCGTCTGGTGGCTGCGGCCAAGCGTGTCGGTGCCATTGTGGTGGCGGATAACACCTTCGCCACGCCATTGAATCAGAACCCGCTGGCACTGGGTGTGGACGTGGTCATTCACAGTGCCACCAAGTTTCTCAGCGGCCACGGCGACGTGCTTGGCGGCCTGGTGTGCGGTAGTGAATCACTGATGGACAAGGTGCGTCATTACCGGGAAATCAACGGTGCGACGCTCGACCCGTTCTCCGCCTACATGATCATTCGCGGCATGAAAACCTTGGTGCTGCGCATGCGTCAGCAGCAGCGCAGTGCCCGCGCACTGGCCGAGTACCTCTGCGTCGAACCCTTGGTGGAGTCGGTCAATTATCCCGGTTTGCCAGGCCATCCGAATCATGCGGTGGCGTGTGCGCAAATGTCCGGCTTCGGCGCCATCGTCAGCTTTGTGGTGGCGGGCGGCATGGACACGGTCAAGGTACTCTTGCCACGACTGCGATTCGCCCATTGCGCGGGCAATCTCGGTGCGGTGGAAACCATCTACGGTCCGGCCCGCACCACCAGCCATGTCGAGAACACGCTGGAGGAACGCCTGGCCCTGGGTATTTCCGAAGGGCTGGTGCGGATCTCTGTCGGCATTGAAGACACCGACGATCTGCTCGACGACCTGAAACAGGCGTTCGCATTTGTCAGGGGGGCGGGCAACGAACCCGCACCATCAAACACGCAGCTTTCAATCAATGAAAGTTGCGCCGAAGTTGCAAGCTGAAGCGTTAGCGTTAAACCTCACTGCAAGGATGTGAGTGGGGCGTTCATGAAGTGGRATAATAATAAAACTTAGTGGCGATCTGTTTTTTCTCTGCCCAGTCAGTCATCGCAGACGTTAATTCGCGCCCTAATAACTTTCATGAGAGCAACCATGTCCATAAAAGAAGAACAATTTCACTCGCGTTCCGGTTTTAAACAGGAAATGCAAACACGGCATATTGTCATGTTGGCATTAGGTGGCGTCATCGGTACCGGGCTGTTTCTCACGTCTGGATATACGGTTAACCAGGCCGGTCCTCTGGGTGCGGTGATCGCTTATATCATCGGCGCGCTCATGGTTTACATGGTGATGATGTGCCTGGGCGAACTGGCGGTACAGATGCCGGAAACCGGTTCGTTCAGTACATATGCCACCCGCTTTCTGGGGCCCGGTACCGGGTATACCGTCGCCTGGCTGTATTGGCTGACCTGGACGGTGGCCATCGGTTCTGAATTCACCGCCGCCGGTATCTTGATGGTGCGTTGGTTCCCGGATACACCGGTATGGATCTGGAGTGCGTTGTTTGCAGGTCTGGTGTTTCTGACCAATGTGATTTCGGTGCGCCTGTTCGCTGAGACCGAGTTCTGGTTGTCTCTGGTTAAAGTGGTGACCGTCATCGTGTTTTTGATGATTGGCGGTGGCGCGATTCTCGGTTTGCTGCACATCGAGCAGAGCCACAGTATCGGGTTGAGCAACTTCACTCGCGAAGGACTTTTTCCTACCGGAGTCATGCCGATAGCCATGACGTTATTGGCGGTGTCTTTTGCATTCTCCGGCACTGAGTTGATCGGTATTGCCGCAGGGGAAACCAAAGACCCGCAGCGCAACGTGCCGCGTGCCATCCGCACGACCGTGCTGCGCCTGGCGATCTTTTTCGTAGGGACCATTTTTGTCCTGGCAACACTATTGCCTCGAGAGCAGGCCGGCCTGGTAGAGAGTCCATTCGTGACTGTGTTCACCTACATCGGGATTCCCTATTCGGCAGACATCATGAACTTCGTGATYATCAGTGCCTTGCTGTCGGCCGCCAACTCCGGTTTGTATGCCGCGTCACGGATGATCTGGACGCTGAGTGACCAGGGTCACCTGCCCAAGCGATTCTCGGCACTGACGCGCATGGGCACGCCGCTCAACGCGATTATCATCAGCATGGCGGGTGGGGCTGCCTCGTTGCTCAGCAGTGTGTTTGCCGCCGACACCATCTATCTGGCACTGGTGTCGATCTCCGGATTGGCGGTCGTAGTGGTCTGGATGAGCATCGCTGCGAGCCAGATTGCTTTCCGCCGTCACTATGTGGCCAACGGCGGTGACATCCGCGACTTGAAATTCCGTGGCCGGGGTTATCCATGGGTGCCGTTGGGAGCGCTGGTCTGCTGCAGTCTGGCGTGTGTCGGGATTGCCTTCGATCCGGAGCAGCGAGTGGCGTTGTACTTCGGTTTGCCCTTCATCGCCTGGTGCTATTTCGTGTATTACATTACCCGCAAAAGCCGCGAGCGACGCTTGTCGGTTGCCCCCTTGGCACAACCGTCCGACGCGTTCTAGTCAGCGTCGACGGGATGGGCAAGCGTGCTCGGTGGAGGGGGCGTCCAAGAGGTTCAAGCCATGAAGCAAAAGACGCTACCCCCATTGAACTGGCTGCGGGCATTCGAGGTGTCTGCCCGCTGTTTGAACTTCACCCATGCCGCCGAAGAACTGTTTTTGACCCAGGGCGCGGTCAGTCAGC
>NZ_JBGCUL010000525.1:0-3177 GCF_054177685.1 Pseudomonas sp. P5_A2_2 | reverse complement strand
CGAGCAAGCTCGCTCCTACAAGTGCCGTGGAGACGGACGAATATGAGCGACTTCAACACCCTCGAACTGCTGACCGACCCCCGTGGTTTTGCCACGCTGTGGCTCAGCCGTGAAGAAAAGAACAACGCCTTCAACGCTGAAATGATCCGCGAACTGATCCTCGCCCTCGACAAAGTCGCGAGCGATGCCAGCCTGCGATTTCTGATCGTGCGCGGTCGCGGCAAGCATTTCAGCGCCGGCGCCGACCTGGCCTGGATGCAGCAATCGGCCGAGCTCGATTACGCCACCAACCTCGATGACGCCCGGGAACTGGCGGAGTTGATGTACAACCTGGCCAAACTGAAAGTCCCGACCCTGGCAGTGGTACAGGGCGCGGCCTTCGGTGGCGCGCTGGGCCTGATCAGTTGCTGCGACATGGCCATCGGTACCGATGACGCGCAGTTCTGCCTGTCGGAAGTGCGCATCGGCCTGGCGCCGGCGGTGATCAGCCCGTTCGTGGTGCAAGCCATCGGCGAGCGCGCGACCCGTCGTTATGCCTTGACCGCCGAGCGTTTCGGCGGGCAACGGGCACGGGAGATTGGTTTGTTATCCGAGAGCTACGCAAGCGCCGAGCTGGAACAGAAAGTCGAGCAGTGGATCGACAATCTGCTGCTCAACAGTCCGGCCGCGATGCGCGCCAGCAAGGATCTGTTGCGCGAAGTYGGCGACGGCTCATTGAACCCGGCATTGCGCCGCTACACCGAAAACGCCATCGCCCGCATTCKTGTCAGCCCCGAAGGCCAGGAAGGCTTGCGTGCCTTCCTGCAAAAGCGTCCGCCGAGCTGGCAGGCCGAATCCACCAAGGAGCCCCGCTGATGAGCGCACCTGTCCTCACCACCCTGCTGGTGGCCAACCGTGGCGAAATCGCTTGCCGGGTGATGCGCACCGCCAAGGCGCTGGGCCTGACCACCGTGGCCGTGCACAGCGCCACCGACCGTGACGCCCGACACAGCCGCGAAGCCGACATTCGCGTCGACCTGGGTGGCAGCAAAGCCGCCGACAGCTATCTGCAGATCGACAAACTGATCGCCGCCGCCAAGGCCAGCGGCGCCCAGGCGATTCACCCCGGCTACGGCTTCTTGTCGGAGAACGCCGGGTTCGCCCGCGCCATCGAAAACGCCGGTCTGATTTTCCTCGGCCCGCCCGCCTCGGCCATCGACGCCATGGGCAGCAAGTCCGCGGCCAAAGCCTTGATGGAAACCGCTGGCGTGCCGCTGGTGCCCGGTTATCACGGCGAAGCCCAGGACCTGGAAACCTTCCGCACCGCCTGCGAACGCATCGGCTACCCGGTGCTGCTCAAGGCCACCGCGGGTGGCGGCGGCAAAGGCATGAAAGTGGTCGAGGACGTCAGCCAACTGGCCGAAGCCCTGGCCTCGGCCCAGCGCGAAGCGCAATCGTCGTTCGGCGACTCGCGGATGCTGGTGGAGAAGTACCTGCTCAAGCCACGTCACGTGGAAATCCAGGTGTTCGCCGACCAGCACGGCAACTGCCTGTACCTCAACGAACGCGACTGCTCGATTCAGCGCCGTCACCAGAAAGTCGTCGAAGAAGCGCCAGCACCTGGCCTGAGCCCGGAGCTGCGACGCGCCATGGGCGAAGCCGCTGTGCGTTCAGCGCAGGCCATCGGTTATGTCGGTGCCGGCACCGTTGAGTTTTTGCTGGATGCGCGGGGCGAGTTCTTCTTCATGGAGATGAACACCCGCCTGCAAGTGGAACACCCTGTCACCGAAGCCATCACCGGCCTCGACCTGGTGGCCTGGCAGATTCGCGTGGCTCGTGGCGAAGCGTTGCCGATGACGCAAGACCAGGTGCCGCTGATGGGGCACGCGATCGAGGTGCGGCTATATGCCGAAGACCCGGGCAATGATTTCCTGCCGGCAACCGGTCGCCTGGAGCTGTATCGCGAATCCGCCCAGGGACCGGGGCGTCGAGTGGACAGCGGTGTTGAAGAAGGCGATGAAGTTTCGCCTTTCTACGACCCGATGCTCGGCAAGCTGATTGCCTGGGGCGAGGACCGTGAACAGGCGCGTTTACGCCTGCTGAGCATGCTCGACGAATTCGCCATCGGCGGGCTGAAGACCAACATCAATTTCCTGCGGCGCATCATCGGTCACCCGGCATTTGCCGCTGCCGAACTGGATACCGGCTTCATTCCGCGCTATCAGGAGCAGTTGCTGCCGACGCCTGCGCAACTCAGCGATGATTTCTGGCAGGCCGCCGCCCAGGCGTTTGCCCAGAGCCAACCGCCTGCAACCCGCGCCGATGATCCGAGTTCGCCATGGGCGGCGCGTAATGGCCTGCGTGCCGGTTTGCCGAGAGCAATCACCCTGCACCTGAGTTGTGAAGGCCAGGACCGGGCGCTGACGCTGGGCGACATCAATGCCCACAGCGCTCGGCTCAAGGGTGAGCAGCTGCTGACCGAGCAGGCTGGTGTGCGCCGTCAACACCGCGCAATACGCCGTGGCGAACAGGTGTATTTGCAATGGGATGGCGAGTTGCGCCGCATCGAGGCTTACGACCCGATCAGCGCCGTCGAGGCCAGCCACAGCCATCACGGCGGGCTGACCGCACCGATGAACGGCAGCATCGTCCGTGTGTTGGTGGAGGCCGGGCAATCGGTCGAAGCCGGGGCGCAATTGGTGGTACTGGAAGCGATGAAAATGGAGCACAGCATCCGCGCGCCCCACGCCGGGGTGATCAAGGCGCTGTATTGCCAGGAAGGCGAGATGGTCAGCGAAGGCAGTGCACTGGTCGAACTGGAAGACGCGTGAAATGAAGATCGGTCCTACGCATCACGAGGACCGATCCGATCAGAACCTGGCTGTTGCCTGAACCACTACACCGATGATTCGACATTCGTCGGTGTACAAKGCTTTCGGATACGTCGGATTGAGCGGGACCAGATAACGCTGCCCGCCCTCTTCGATGAGCTTGCGGAACGTGGCTTCGGTGCTGTCCGGCCACTGGGCAATGACCAGTTTGCCGGGCACCGCTTCCACCGCCGGGTCCACCAGGATCAGCATGCCTTGCGCAATACTGATACCAGTGGGCGCGGTCATCGCATCACCTGACACTCTCAACCACAATGCCGGTCCCTGCGCGTGATAATCGGACAACTCAAAGTGCCCTTTCCCATAC
>NZ_JBGCUL010000524.1:0-3181 GCF_054177685.1 Pseudomonas sp. P5_A2_2 | reverse complement strand
CTGATGAACACCGGAGAAGCGCTGGACTGGGCAATCTGTGGTGTCGGCCTGCGCGCCGAGGACCGCCGCGCCCGTGACGATCTCAAGGAGCAGGACTACCTGTTTACCTTGTTCGAGCTTGGTGATAACGACGACACCGAGGTGCAGGTGATCGGGGCAATTCGCGACATGCTGCTAGCCGAGGACGATGCCCAGGCGTTGATCGACAAACTGACCAGTCCCGAGATCCGCATCGTCTCGCTGACCATCACCGAAGGCGGTTACTGCATCGACGACAGCACCGGCGAATTCATGGCGCACTTGCCGCAGATCCAGCATGACCTGGCGCACCCGGAGGCGCCGAAAACCGTGTTCGGTTTCCTCTGTGCCGCACTGGCCAAGCGTCGCGCCGCCGGCACGCCGGCCTTCACCCTGATGTCCTGCGATAACCTGCCGCACAACGGCGCTGTCACCCGTAAGGCCCTGCTGACCTTCGCCGCCTTGCACGACGGCGAACTGCGCGACTGGATCGATGCCAACGTCAGTTTCCCCAACGCCATGGTCGACCGCATCACGCCGATGACCAGTTCCCGGCACCGCCTGCAGCTGGCCGACCAGCATGGGCTGGACGATGCCTGGCCAGTGGTTTGCGAACCCTTTGTGCAATGGGTGCTGGAAGACAAGTTCGTCAACGGTCGCCCGGCCTGGGAAAAGGTTGGCGTGCAGTTCACCGACGACGTCACGCCCTACGAAGAAATGAAGATCAAGCTGCTCAACGGCAGTCATCTGGCGCTGACGTACCTGGGATTCCTGAAGGGTTACCGCTTCGTCCATGAGACCATGAACGATCCGCTGTTCGTGCGCTACGTGCGCGCCTACATGGATCTGGACGTGACTCCGCAACTGCCTGCAGTGCCGGGAATCAACCTGACCGAGTACAAAGACACGCTGGTCGCTCGTTTCTCCAATCAGGCGATTGCCGATCAGCTTGAACGGGTGTGTTCGGACGGCTCGTCGAAGTTTCCGAAATTCACCGTGCCAACCATCAATCGCTTGATCGCCGATGGCCGAGAGACCCGGCGCGCAGCGTTGGTGGTGGCGGCGTGGGCGTTGTACCTCAAGGGCGTGGATGAGCATGGCGAGACCTATTCGATACCGGACCCGCGCGCAGCGTYCTGCCAGACGCTGGTGGCCGATCATGTGTTGATTACCCAGCGTTTGTTGGCGGTCGAGGAGATTTTTGGTACGGCGATTCCCCGCTCGGCGGAGTTTGTCGCGGCGTTCGAGTGGTGTTGCAACAGTTTGCGGGATGTGGGGGTGTCACGGACATTGGAACGAGTTTTGGCGTAGGCCCTGCGGTGAATCTGCTGCCGCTATCGCGGGCAAGCCCGCTCCCACAGTTTGGTCACTGTTGTTCACAAATAATGTGTTCGCAGATAAACCCTGTGGGAGCGGGCTTGCCCGCGATAGCGGCCTGACCGTCAGCAGAGATGCTGAATGCTCAACGATATCCACCTGACGATCCAAGGATCCTGCATGACAACCCGACAACTCTTCCTCGGCATCGACTGCGGCACTCAGGGCACCAAAGCCATCATCCTCGACGCGGCAAGTGGTGAAGTACTCGGTCAGGGAGCGTCCGCCCACACGATGATCAGCGGCGCCAATGGCCGTCGTGAACAGGACACCCGGCAGTGGCTGGAAGCCTTCACCACCGCCACCCGCCACGCCTTGCTCGCGGCCAGGGTCGATGGCCAGTCGATCCTCGGCATTGGTGTGTCCGGCCAGCAACATGGTCTGGTGCTGCTCGACGATCAGGGCAAGGTATTGCGTGCGGCCAAGCTCTGGTGCGACACCGAAACCACCCCGGAAAATGACCGCCTGCTGGCCCGCTTGGGTGGCGAAAAGGGTTCGCTGGAACGCCTCGGCGTGGTCATCGCGCCGGGCTACACCCTGTCCAAACTGCTATGGACCAAAGAGCAGCATCCCGAGGTGTTTTCCCGCATCGCCCGCATCCTGCTGCCCCACGACTACCTCAACCACTGGCTCACCGGCCGCAGTTGCAGCGAGTACGGCGATGCCTCGGGCACCGGGTACTTCAATGTGCGTACGCGCCAGTGGGATTTGCAATTGTTGCGGGACATCGACCCGAGCGGACGCCTGCAAGCCGCCCTGCCGGAGCTGATCGATGCCCACCAGGCGGTCGGTACGATTCTGCCGGGCATTGCCGAACAGCTGGGCATCAACCCGCGGGCAATGGTGTCCAGTGGCGGCGGCGACAACATGATGGGCGCCATTGGCACCGGCAACATCCAGCCCGGGGCGATCACCATGAGCCTCGGTTCGTCGGGTACGGTGTACGCCTATGCCGATCAACCGAACGTCGCCCCGCAAGCGGCGGTTGCCACGTTCTGTTCTTCAAGCGGTGGCTGGCTGCCTTTGATCTGCACCATGAACCTGACCAATGCCACCGGCCTGATTCGTGACCTGCTGGACCTCGACATCGATCAGTTCAACGAGCTCGTTGCCCAGGCGCCGATCGGTGCCGAAGGTGTGAGCATGCTGCCGTTTTTCAACGGTGAGCGGGTGCCTGCCCTGCCCCATGCCAGCGGCAGCCTGTCGGGCCTGACCATGACCAATCTGACCCGGGCCAATCTGTGCCGCGCAGTGGTCGAAGGCACGACGTTCGGTTTGCGTTACGGACTGGACCTGCTACGCCGCAATGGCTTACAAAGCCGCAGCATAAGGCTGATCGGCGGTGGTTCGAAAAGTGCGGTCTGGCGGCAAATCGTCGCCGACATCATGAATACACCGGTGATCTGCACCGAACAAAGCGAGGCCGCAGCCCTCGGTGCGGCGATTCAGGCGGCCTGGTGCGTATCCCGGGCGAACGGGCACGAAGACAGCCTGGCGGACTTGTGCGAGCGCTGCGTGAAACTCGACCCGGCCAGTGAAACCCTGCCGGTCGCCGACAATGTACAAGCCTGTCAGCAGGCTTATGAACGCTATCAACAGCATGTCGCAACCCTTTGAAGAGTGAACAACTATGTACCTGGTGTGTGGCGAAGCGCTGTTCGATTTTTTCAGTGAAAACGACGCCAGCGGTCTGGCTTCCAAAGTGAACTTCAAAGCCATTGCCGGTGGTTCGCCGTTCAATGTGGCGGTGGGCTTGCGCCGCTTGGGCGTGGACGCGGCGCTGTTG
>NZ_JBGCUL010000523.1:0-3182 GCF_054177685.1 Pseudomonas sp. P5_A2_2 | reverse complement strand
ACCTGATGTTGCTGATGGTGTTTCTGCTGATTGTCGTGGTGTCGGGTTTTTCTCCCCGCAGCCGGGTGGACTGGGCGCTGGAGAACCTGTTGGTGCTGTTGCTGGTCGGGACGTTGGTGGCGGTTTCTCGCCGGTTCCGCTTGTCGGCGGCGTCCATCACGCTGGTGTTTGCGTTCCTGTGCGTTCATGAATTGGGTGCCCACTACACCTATTCCCTGGTGCCTTACGATCATTGGTCTTTGGCATGGTTCGGCTTCAGTTTCGATCAGGTGTCAGGTGTTCATCGCAATCACTACGACCGACTGGTGCACTTGAGCTACGGACTGCTGCTGGCTTATCCGGTGCGCGAAGTCCTGTGGCGTCTGACTTCGCTGCGCGGGTTCTGGCTGTTTTTCGTGACCCTGAACATCATGCTGTCGACGTCCGCCGTGTACGAACTGGTGGAGTGGATCGGCGGGGCCTTTCTGGGCAATGACACCGCGAACGCCTTCGTCGGCGCGCAAAACGACCCTTGGGACTCGCAAAAGGACATGGCCGTCGCGGTAGTCGGTGCGTTTGCCACTCTGTTGCTGGTGTCCCTGTGCGGCAGGGTGCAAAAACAAGCGATGACGACTGCAAGGTGATCGGGCAGACGGCTTCGGCGGGGTAGCTGTTGAGGTAGAGGTTGCCTGACAGGACGCCATCGCGAGCAAGCTCGCTCCCACAGGGATTGGGATTGTACACAAATGCTGCGTACACCTGATTCACTGTGGGAGCGAGCTTGCTCCGGGCGGCGTTCCGACGATGGCAATAGCCCAGACAACGCTGGACCAGCGCCCTAAAGATATTTATCCGTCACAGCCCCCTCCGAAGCACTGGACACGGTCTTTGCATACTTGGCCAGCACCCCGCGCTTGTATTTCGATTCCGGCCGCACCCAACGGGACTTGCGCTCGGCCAGCACGGCATCGGAGACATCCACTGTGATTTGCCGGGTTTGCGCATCAATGATGATCCTGTCGCCATTCTCGACCAACGCAATCGGCCCGCCCTCAAAGGCTTCCGGCGTGATGTGACCGACCACGAAACCGTGGGAGCCGCCGGAGAAACGGCCATCGGTGATCAGCGCCACCTCCTTGCCGAGGCCTTTGCCCATGACCGCCGACGTCGGCGAGAGCATTTCGCGCATGCCCGGTCCGCCCTTGGGGCCTTCATAGCGGATCACGATCACTTCGCCGGGCTGCACTTCACCATTGAGAATGCCGGCCAGCGCACCTTCCTCACCGTGATAGACCCGGGCCGTGCCTTCGAAGCGCAGCCCCTCCTTGCCGGTGATTTTGGCCACGGAGCCGCCGGGCGAGAGGTTGCCGCGCAGAATGACCAGGTGGGAGTCTTTTTTGATCGGCTGGTCGAAAGGCCGGATCACGTCCTGGCCGGCCGGGTAGTCGGGCACGCTGGCGAGGTTTTCCGCCAGGGTCTGGCCGGTGACGGTCAGCGCATCGCCGTGCAGCATGCCGGCATCGAGCATGCGTTTCATCAGCGGTTGAATGCCGCCGATGGCCACCAGTTCGCTCATCATGTATTGGCCGCTGGGGCGCAGGTCGGCGACCACCGGGGAAACCTTGCCCAGCTCGACGAAGTCATCCAGGGTCAGTTCGACATCCACCGCGTTGGCCATGGCCAGCAGATGCAGCACGGCATTGGTCGAGCCGGCGAGGGCGATCACCACGCGAATGGCGTTCTCGAAGGCTTTACGGGTCATGATGTCGCGAGGCTTGAGGTCGAGCTTGAGCAGTTCCATGACCTGCTGGCCGGCGCGGAAACTGTCCGAGGCCTTGTCGCCGCCAATGGCGTCCTGGGAGCTGGAACCGGGCAGGCTCATGCCCAATGCTTCAATGGCTGAGGCCATGGTGTTGGCGGTGTACATGCCGCCACAGGAACCGGGGCCGGGAATCGCCACTTCCTCGATCTGCTTGACCTGGATCTCGCTGATGTCGCCGCGGGCGTGCTGGCCCACGGCCTCGAACACGGAAATGATGTCGGTATGGCCGGCACCCGGCTGGATGGTGCCGCCATAGACGAAGATCGACGGGCGATTCAGCCGCGCCATGCCGATCAGGCACCCCGGCATGTTCTTGTCGCAGCCGCCAATGGTCACCAGGCCGTCGAATCCCTCGCAACCGGCCACCACTTCAATGGAGTCGGCGATGACCTCGCGGGACACCAGCGAATACTTCATGCCTTCGGTGCCGTTGGCGATGCCGTCGGAAATGGTGATGGTGTTGAAGATCACGCCCTTGGCGCCCGCGGCATTCGCGCCTTTTTCGGCTTCGAGCGCCAGCTTGTCGATGTGCATGTTGCAGGGCGTGACCATGGCCCAGGTCGAGGCGATGCCGACCTGCGGCTTCTGGAAGTCTGCATCGGTAAAGCCCACGGCCCGCAACATGGCGCGTGCCGGTGCAGCCTCTACGCCGTCGATGACGTGGGATGAGTATTTGCGCAGATCGTCTTTATCGCTCATGACTTCTCCTGTCGCTCATGGCTGTTCTTATCGCTCATGGCTGTTTCTATCGCTCATGGCTGTTCCTCACACACTCGTTGAGAAAAACAGGATGAGTATAGAAGGCCGGGCGCCCGGGCCCGGACTAACCGGTCGGCAACAGACGCGCGGGTAAGCCTTGTCGTGATATTCTGCGCGCCAACTTGGTTTGACCTATTCAGTTTGCATGTCCGCAAGACGTGCCGACGGAATCACTGTCGCTCAAGTAGCTGAAGCCAATAAAGATAAAAAGTCAGTTCAGAAGGGACATTAAACTGGGGTCGACGCGGTTCGTCGGCCTTGTGTGCCCACCCTGCAATCCTTGAGTGCCGCATCCGTGACTGCCGTGAAACATGGGGCTGTGCGCGTGAGGATGGAAGGGCGGATGGCGTTTTATCATAGGTGCTACAGATGTTTAAGAAAGTGRACACGGCCCTGCTGGGGCTGGCTTTGTCGATGGGGATGTCTTGCGTCCACGCGCAAGAGGCAAAGAAAGTCGATGTATTGCTGATTGGCGGCGGCATCATGAGCGCGACCCTGGGTGTCTGGCTCAATGAGCTGGAACCTGGCATGTCGATGGAAATGGTCGAGCGCCTCGACGGCGTCGCCCAGGAAAGCTCCAACGGCTGGAACAACGCCGGTACCGGTCACTCCGCCCTGGCCG
>NZ_JBGCUL010000522.1:0-3183 GCF_054177685.1 Pseudomonas sp. P5_A2_2 | reverse complement strand
CCAGTGGAAAGCCCGCTCAGAAGATCCGTAGTCGCCTGGCTGCTGAACATTTCGCGTAACGAAGAATTGCTCATGGCGAACTTATGGATGAACGCGCCCCACTGTGAGTCTTCGTGCGCTCGACGAATGAACAATCGAATGCCATTGGCAAGGCGCTGAGCCGGATCAGAGAGGGAATTGAAGCTCTTGTTGACGCGCTCATGCATCTCCCTGGCCAGATGACCTGCGACTGCCTCGAACAGGCTTTCCATGCTGTCGATGTTGCTATAGACCGTTCCGCGCGCCACGCCTGCCTCTTGGGCGAGGTCGAGAATGTTCACTTGTGAGGTGCCTCTTTCAGCGAACAGGCGGAAGGCGGCTTGATGAATGCGGCGCTGTGTTGGATTCAGGGATTCCACGGTTCTCTCTCCAGGATTACCTTATGGACCGATTGAACACTCGTGTTCATTTTACGTCAACCCTATTTTTAAGCGTGTAGGTTTTTCTGCCTGAAAATCGGCCTGAAGCCAGGTCAATTAAAGCCCTGCGCCATTGACACAACTGAACACACGTGTTCAATTGTGTTTCAGGCTTGCCTTCTCGGCACATCAAGCCCTGCGCGGGCTGGCCGTATTTTCATCAGTTGAAGGACAGAACATGACCGGCTCAAAGCTCTTCAAACCACTTCGCTTGCCTAACGGCACGGTGATTCCGAACCGGATCGCCAAGGCCGCCATGGAGGAGAACCTTGCCAATGAGGATCACGCTCCTGGGGAAGCGCTGGTCAAGCTCTATCGGCGTTGGGCCCAGGGTGGTGCCGGCCTGATCATCACTGGCAACGTCATGGTTGACCGCCACGCCTTGACCGGCCCCGCTGGCGTGGTGCTTGAAGACGATCGCAACCTGGGCGAATTCAGGTTATGGGCCGATGCTTGCCGCAGCCGTGGAGCCCAGGCCTGGATGCAAATCAATCATCCCGGACGGCAGCTCTTGGCTTCAATGGGGCAATCGGCACGGGGCCCCTCTGCAGTGGCTGTCGACATTCCCGGACTATCAAAAGCTTTTGTGCCGCCCAGGGCTTTGGAGGAGCAGGAGATCGAAGAGCTGATCGAGCGCTATACCCAGGCGGCGGTGCTGGCCGAGCGTGCCGGATTCACCGGCGTGGAGATTCATGCAGCGCATGGCTACCTGTTCAGCCAATTCCTTTCGCCCTTGACCAACCGGCGTAGCGACCGCTGGGGTGGCAGCCTGGAAAATCGTGCGCAAATTCTCCTGCGAACCATCGACGCAATACGTCAGCGGGTGGCACCGATTTTTTGCGTCGCTGTGAAGCTCAATTCCGCGGACTTTCAGCGCGGTGGCTTCGATGCCGAGGATGCCGCTCGCGTGGTGGAAATGCTCAACGCCAAGGCGGTCGACCTGGTCGAGTTGTCCGGCGGCAGCTACGAAAGCCCGGCAATGCAGGGGCAAACCCGCGACGGCAGCCGCTTGGCTCGAGAAGCGTACTTTCTCGAGTGCGCGGAAAAAATAGGAAAAATAGCGCGCATGCCGCTGATGGTCACCGGCGGCGTGCGTAGAAAGGAGGTGGCGGAGCGAGTGGTGAGCGGATCGGTGTCGATGGTGGGGCTGGCCACTGCGTTGGCAATCGAACCGGCCCTGCCAAGCCAGTGGATGGAAGGTAAGGACACCGAAGTGGAGCCCATCGTCGTGCGCTGGAAGAATAAGGCGCTGGCATCGCTTGCAGTGGCGTCGGTGATCAAGAAGCAGCTCGGTTTGTTGAGCCAAGGCAAACGGACAAAACCCGGGACGTCGCCACTCATGGCATTGATCGGCAATCAGCTGAAGTCTCGTCGCCAGGCGAAGAGCTATCGGCAATGGATTGGCCGGGTTTAGCCTAATGCCAGTCAGTTAAGGCGCAAAACCTGTGGGAGCGAGCTTGCTCGCGATAGCGGACTGTCAGGCAACGCAGGTGTCGACTATGCGATCGTCATCGTCGGAACGCCGCCCGGAGCAAGCTCGCTCCCACAGGAGTTGCGGTGTTCAAAGCGTTAACTGACTGGCATTAGGGTTTAGCCGGTCAATGATGACATCAGGACTAGGGTAGCGGCTTACCGGCGATTCTCTTGGCTCTGGCAGGTGTTACACCCAGAGCCTTGAGAATCATCTCGGCAACCCGCTGATCGTGCTCCGCCACCGCACGCCCTTCGACAACCGAGCGCATGGCGCCGGTTGTGCAGGATACGACCATGTCCAGGGCGATCCCCTCGTCCTCATAAGCGAAAGTACCCGCGCGCAGCCCCTCACGCAGGTCGCCCAGCACATGTGCAGCCAAACGCGAGCGCATGGTCTGATCGGAATGGATGATACGCAGTAGTGCGTTAGCCCATTGATGGTCGTAGGCGGCCCGGCATACGAACATGCGCACACCAATCGAAAGCCGCTGTGCACCGCAGTGCACGTCCGAACTCAGGGCGGAAATGGCATCGGAGAACTCACTCGCCATGGCGATGCCAACCGCCTCGAGTACTTCGTCGCGCGTTCGAAAATAGTTGTAGATGGTGCCGTTGGATACCGCGGCCTCCGAGGCGACATCGAGCAGTGCAATCTCCCCCACCTCCTTACGTGCGACAAGACGCAAGGCCGCGTCCACCAGGCCGCGACGGGTACGTTCACGCTTCTTGTGGCCTCGAGTGAGAGGCTCTTGCTCAGTTGCTTCTGAAGGGAAAGTGGGGGAAGGCATCTTCAGGCTCTTAATCGAGGGGGCTCGTTGATGGTAATGGAAATGCTGTCAGGAGTGGCGTCTTCGCTGACCAGCAGGCCCCTGCAGTCCCGAAGAAGACTGCCTGCCTGCGCGCCAGGGGCGTGGTGCATGACGATACGGTCGGGACGAACCGCGACGAGCGTTCCTTTGGCAGCCAGCGGCAGGATGTCATGGTTCATATCTTCGATGAAGTCACAACTGCCGCCGGAGCGTTGTCCGCGTGTTCTGATCTCCAGGAAGTGGCCTCCCATTTTTTCCCAGGAAACGATCTGATCGGTGGTTAGCAGTGACAACGGGTCAACACCGAATCCAACCAGGGTCAGGTTGTCTCCAAGAGCATCGTCGCTCAGTTTGATCTGCTTTTGCATGTCGCGAACCCAGGCTTGGGGAAACAGACTGCCACGAACCAGCTTGTCGCCACGATGATGCTGCACGAACAGCCC
>NZ_JBGCUL010000521.1:0-3195 GCF_054177685.1 Pseudomonas sp. P5_A2_2 | reverse complement strand
TGATACGCTTGCGGACGATGTACCGGCAGCGCATAAAATTTGTATTTACCGCTTCGCCCAGGAAGCATTGAACAATGCCTATATTCACGCCGGAGGAAAAGGCCAAAAACTCAGCGCTTCTCACTCCGAAGGGCTACTGCAAGTGCAAGTCGAGGATGCAGGAGTGGGTATTCCAACCGAGAAACCGAGCGTGCCAGGTCGAGGCAGGACTCATCTGGGCCTTGTCGGCATGCGCTATCGCGTCGAATCCCTCGGCGGAATATTCATCATTGAATCGGCTCCCCATACCGGAACCAAAGCCAGGGCGCAGTTCAAAATCTGATCACCCGTACCAGAATGATCGTCGCTCCCAAGTAACCGCAAATGCTTATGGCCCGTTATTTGTCTAGCCGTTGTCATTCAAGTCGCGGCGTTGAAGAGCACTACATAAGCCAGGTATATGGTCACTCTCCCAATGCCGTCTCACTGCTGCGACTGCCTGCGTCCGGTTACGAACACGTAGCTTGTACATGACGTTCGTCATGTAGTGCTTGATGGTCTTCTCGCAGAGCTCAAGCTTGATAGCAACCTCGCGGTTAGTCAGGCCCTTCGATACCTCCCGGATAACTTGTTCTTCGCGATGGGTCAGTTCGACCTTTTGCTTATCACCCGCGTGCTTTCTGAAACTGCCTAAGAGCTTGCTGGCAAGCTTGGGGGTAATGAAGGTTTCACCACCGGCAACCTGTCTGATGGCTTGTACAAGCTCACGACCGCTTATGCCTTTCAACGCATATCCCTGCGCGCCTGCTTCGAGGGCGGAATAGGCGTCCTCGATGGACTCGGATACCGTCAGCATCAAAACTCTAACTGCCGGCGAAGAAGCTGAGATCGCTCGCACGGCAGCAAAGCTATCGCCCGGCATATTGACATCCATCAGCAAAACATCAGGAGCAAAACGAGCGGTAATTTCCAGGGCATCATCGGCAGACCCGCCCTGCCCGACCACCTGAAAGTCAGCTATTTTCCTCAGCGCCATTGTGACCCCATCCCTTAACAGTGGGTGATCATCAACGATGCCAATCTTGATCATGGAACTCATAGGAACTCCCCATAAGAGTCGATGGAGCTGCATGGTGGTGTCGCACGTTTCATTTTTCACCCCTCGCGCCATACCCGATCCGGCAAGCCCAGCCGTCTCCATGATGTCCGGGGCGACAGCTGTGGCGGGTACCCGGAGGGCTGCAACTTATGAGCCATTTCAATAGGCCGAAGATAAAATTCAAATTAATTAACAGGCTGTTTCTGAGTGTTTCAAGCGAAAGAAAGGGTGAAGGGGGGATATTCCTCAAATCAGGTGCTAAACGCCCGGTTGGGTGGGTGTAATGCCCCATTTATGGAGATACCGCTTTTGCTTGGGGCTGATTGCCCTGAGGCGACTTGGATTCAACCGGTCGATTCAACAGATTGAGCCAATCGGTTGCATCGACCGGTTGAATCCACAGCCAATACCCGACATTTCCCCTTGGCTCGATAGCAGGCGTTTTCGGTCCAGGTACTGTCACAACCACCGCGCGAAAAATCCGTCATGACATGTCATGACCTCCTTCAGAAACGGACTTTGACCAACAAATACGGGGTTTAAAGGACGAATGGTCGAGAGGCGTCAAGCGCGGGGAATTGCCGGGAGTTTGCAGCCACTACAGGCTTTTCAGGCAGGCACGTTCGTCGCGGTGAGGTGAACTTCACTCTCATCACGTGTCACATTAGGTCCTTGTCAAGTGAACTACAGAAGAGGTAAAGCCTTATGAGCATCGCCACAATTGTCAGTGCCGTGATTTCCAGTCTCGCACCCAGTGTCTTCGASCAGAACAGCCTGCAAGAMCCCGGCGCGCATSTCTCCGCCGTCGACTACCACTACGGAATGGAARTCGATGTGAAACGGGTACTGCAGCGCACCGATACCTCCGACAAGACCGGCATGGTGCCGGTGACCCTGGTCTACGAAGACAGCGAGGGCGAGATTCACAAGCTTCGTTTCCTCGAATGGGGTGGAAGCCCYRCCGACCCCACCAGCATTGCCTGATCCGCGCAAGTTAAACCTCATWGGCACCCAGTGCGGATGATRTTTRTTGTTACCTGAAAGTGAAAACATTCGAATGACTGAAAGTTCATTCGCGAGCGTCACTCTTATCTTCGCAGCATCATGCCGCAAGATTAACTAATCGTAATGGCYGARTCTTRACTGMMATCAGCAACGGYAAACTYYAATTATGCCGTGCCGRGAGCCAAGTYGATTCACTATTGAATCCAAGAGGTAACCATGGAACTTAGTATGTTTTCTTCGTCCACCGTGGAATATTTGCGCTTGGGCGTTGTATATTTCCATCTTATCGCCTGCTGCGTGGCAATCGGGTTGGTGTTGACCAGTGACATTGCAATGGTCCAGCAACTCTTGAAGGGCGATGTGTCGGGTCACCATGATGACGCGCACATGGACAGTCTTCAAAAAACCGTATCGATTGCACTTGTCTGGCTCTGGATTACAGGCATTGCTATTGTCGGGATCGATTATTCCGGCAAGGGAATGGAGTATTTCCTCAATCCAAAAATACAAGCCAAGATCGGCATCGTTGTGCTGTTGACCATTAACGGCTTCGTGTTGCATCGCGCTGTATTGCCGGCGCTGAAAAAAGCCGGCTCGTTACTGAAGCTCTCCTTCAGCCTGCGCATGCTGGCGCTGTTCTCGGGGGCGTTCTCTGGCGTGTCGTGGTTCTATGCCGCCCTGCTGGGTGTGGGTCGTCCGCTGGCCTGGAAGTACTCCCTGCTGGAGTTGCTGGCCGCCTATCCGGTGCYCATCGTCGGCGGTTTCGGAATGATGGTACTGCTCACCGTCTGGGCCAAAGACAGAGACGCCCAAGCGCGCCTGGAGCAAGGCACCGCGACACCTGGCAACGCCGCCCTGGCGGGCTGGTGAAGTCCGGTTGAACAAGGACGTTCAGCGCTCGCCAATGAATCGCGCTTTAACCGTTAACAAATTTCACTTGAGGATCCCCAAATGAAATCCATGAAAGTTCTCTTCGTAGTCGCCACCCTGACCGCTTCTTCTCTGGCGATGGCCACAGGTGGCGGTGACCGGACCGTCGCACGCATGGAGTCGGCCCGGAAAGTCTCGATGGAAACCTACCAGGTTGCCCAGAAACACAAGGCTGAAGCCTC
>NZ_JBGCUL010000520.1:0-3205 GCF_054177685.1 Pseudomonas sp. P5_A2_2 | reverse complement strand
TCAATATTGGCTGACATGACGCTATCGCGAGCAGGCTCACTCCTACAATGGGTTTGTGTGAATTCTGAAAACACAAACCCCGGCACGGGGCCGGGGTTTGTGGTGCTTCCTTACAACCTTACACCAGCGCAGCGACAGCCGCGTTGAAGGTTGCGCTTGGGCGCATGGCCTTGCTGATCAGCTCGGCGTCGGCGTGGTAGTAACCGCCGATGTCCACTGGTTTGCCCTGAACGGCGTTGAGTTCGGCAACGATGGTCGCCTCGTTCTCGGTCAGGGTCTTGGCCAGGGTCGCGAACTGCGCTTGCAGTGCAGCGTCTTCGGTCTGGGCAGTCAGGGCTTGAGCCCAGTACAGCGCCAGGTAGAAGTGGCTGCCGCGGTTGTCGATGTTGCCGACTTTGCGCGATGGCGACTTGTTGTTGTCCAGGAACTGGCCGGTGGCCTGGTCCAGGGTCTTGGCCAGCACCAGCGCCTTGGGGTTGTTGTAGGTCACGCCCAGGTGTTCCAGGGACGCGGCCAGGGCGAGGAATTCACCCAGCGAATCCCAGCGCAGGAAGTTCTCTTCCAGCAGCTGCTGCACGTGCTTCGGTGCGGAGCCGCCAGCGCCGGTTTCGAACAGGCCACCGCCATTCATCAGCGGCACGATCGACAGCATCTTGGCGCTGGTGCCCAGTTCCATGATCGGGAACAAGTCAGTCAGGTAGTCACGCAGTACGTTGCCGGTCACCGAAATGGTGTCTTTGCCATCGCGGGTGCGCTGCAGGGTGTACTTCATCGCGTCGACCGGCGCCATGATCTGGATGTCCAGGCCGGCAGTGTCGTGATCCTTCAGGTAAGCCTGAACTTTCTCGATCACCACGCCGTCGTGGGCGCGCATCGGGTCCAGCCAGAAAATCGCCGGGGTCGCGCTTGCGCGAGCACGGTTGACGGCCAGTTTGACCCAGTCCTGGATCGGTGCGTCTTTGGTCTGGCACATGCGGAAGATGTCGCCGGCCTCGACAGCCTGTTCCATCAACAGGTTGCCCTTGCTGTCGGTGACGCGAACAACGCCGTCAGCCTTGATCTGGAAAGTCTTGTCGTGGGAGCCGTACTCTTCGGCTTTCTTCGCCATCAGTCCAACGTTTGGCACGCTGCCCATGGTGGTCGGATCGAACGCGCCATTGGCCTTGCAGTCTTCGATCACTGCCTGGTAGATGGTCGCGTAGCAGCGATCCGGGATCACGGCCTTGGTGTCGTGCAGCTGGCCGTCGGTGCCCCACATCTTGCCGGAGTCACGGATCATCGCCGGCATCGAGGCGTCGACGATCACGTCGCTCGGCACGTGCAGGTTGGTGATGCCTTTGTCGGAGTTGACCATCGCCAGGGAAGGGCGAACGGCGTAGACCGCCTGGATGTCAGCTTCGATGGCCGCTTGCTGCTCGGCAGGCAGGGCCTTGATGCGCGCGTACAGGTCGCCGATGCCGTTGTTCAGGTTGAAGCCGATCTGTGCCAGCACGTCAGCGTGCTTGGCCAGCGCGTCTTTATAGAACTCGGCAACGATCTGGCCGAACATGATCGGGTCGGAGACCTTCATCATGGTGGCTTTCAGGTGAACCGACAGCAGCACGCCTTGTTCCTTGGCGTCTTCGATTTCGGCCGCGATGAAGCTGCGCAGGGCGTTTTTGCTCAGTACCGCGCAATCGAGGATCTCACCGGCTTGTACGCTGGTCTTTTCTTTCAGGACGGTGGCGGTGCCGTCTTGAGCGATCAGTTCGATTTTCACGGCGTCAGCGGCGTCGATCAGGGCGGCCTTTTCGCTGCCGTAGAAATCGCCGGTGTTCATGTGCGCGATGTGGGACTTGGAGTCCTTGGCCCACGCGCCCATTTTGTGCGGGTGCTTGCGTGCGTAGTTCTTGACCGACAACGGAGCGCGACGGTCGGAGTTGCCTTCACGCAGAACCGGGTTCACGGCGCTGCCCTTGATCTTGTCGTAGCGCGCCTTGGCTTCTTTGTCGGCGTCGCTGGTGACGGTCTCAGGGTAGTCCGGCAGTGCRAAGCCTTGAGCTTGCAGCTCTTTGATCGCGGCTTGCAGTTGCGGAACCGAGGCGCTGATGTTCGGCAATTTGATGATGTTGGCTTCAGGCGTAACGGCCAGGGCGCCCAGTTCGGCGAGGTGGTCGGCTACGGCTTTGTCGCCCAGTTGCTCGGGGAAGCTGGCCAGGATGCGCCCTGCAAGAGAGATATCGCGGGTTTCAACGGCGATATCAGCCGAGGCGGTGAACGCCTCTACGATAGGCAACAGTGAATAGGTGGCGAGGGCAGGAGCTTCGTCGGTGAAGGTATAGATGATCTTCGAGCGGGTGGGCATATTCGGATTAACTCTCTCTTCTTTGCTAAAGCGTGCGCAGAAACTCGAGGGCGCCGGGTAAGCGCGTTCGTTCAAAGTCATCCATGAGCCGAATATCGAGGTTTCGTTGCTGTGATGTTGGGTGCATCAGTAGGGCGTCAAGCAGTCGGGCTGCGGTAACAGACCGGTTTTGGGCTGAAACACTCGTCGCTATTTATCAAGCAGCAGGCTGTTCAGTCCGTCGTGACCCTTTAGTCAGCGGCGGCATTATACATAGGTAGCTGGCAATCTGCCGATGGTTCATACGCAACGAATGTCGTCCATTGGTCTAAAGGTCGCAGGGGCGAGCAGGGCACAAGGTCATTCGTCGTGCTTGAGTTTGGCGTTTTTCCCTTTGCTTTCAAGCTTGTAGCTCGCGAGTTGCAAGGCTTTGCGGCAGATGGACGGAACATAGGGTTTGCGCGCCGATTCAACTGGGTTACGCTCGAACCAAGCCAGATGTTCAATCCAATCAATGGAGTTCAGCATGGGTTACAAGAAGATTCAGGTTCCAGCCGTCGGCGACAAAATCACCGTCAATGCAGACCATTCTCTCAATGTTCCTAATAACCCGATCATCCCCTTCATCGAAGGCGACGGCATTGGTGTCGACATCAGCCCGGTCATGATCAAGGTTGTCGATGCTGCTGTTAAGAAGGCTTACGGTGGCGAGCGCAAGATTTCCTGGATGGAAGTGTACGCCGGGGAAAAAGCGACCCAGGTTTACGATCAGGACACCTGGCTGCCTCAGGAAACCCTGGACGCRGTSAAGGATTACGTGGTTTCCATCAAGGGCCCGCTGACCACCCCGGTCGGTGGYGGCATCCGTTCCCTGAACGTAGC
>NZ_JBGCUL010000519.1:0-3207 GCF_054177685.1 Pseudomonas sp. P5_A2_2 | reverse complement strand
CCCCAGGATGAACTGGACTTGCCCAGGCAATGGCGCGCCTTCGTCAGCGACCATCAACTCGATGGCGTGGTGTGCATCGCCGCCGCCCTGYGTCGTGGCGTGTTGAACGAGGAAGAAGCCAGGCGCTATCAGCGCGAGGCGGTAGCCGTCGGTGCGCCGTGGGAATTGTCCGGCCTCGGCCAATTGCATGACGCCGCGCAGGATGCCGACCGTCTGATCTGTTTCGGAGGCGCGTGACATGGCCAAATCCATATTGATCATCAGCCGCCAGTCGCCATGGTCCGGCCCAGGCGCGCGCGAAGCGCTGGATATCGTGCTGGCCGGCGGTGCCTTCGACCTGCCGATCGGCCTGTTGTTTCTCGATGACGGCGTGTTCCAGCTCGTCGCCAGTCAGGACGCCAAGGCCTTGCAACAGAAAGACCTGAGCGCCAATCTGCAAGCCCTGCCGATGTTCGGTGTCGAGGAACTGTTCGCCTGTGGCGACAGCATCACCCAGCGCGGCCTGGACCCGAGCGGCCTTTCGCTGGAAGAAGCCCGGGTGTTGGCCGCCCACGAAATCACCGCCCTCATTGACCGTTACGACCAGGTGATCACCCTCTGATGTCGACTTTGCATGTGTTGTCTCATTCCCCGTTCGGCGACGAACGCCTGACCAGTTGCCTGCGCGTGATCGGCGCCAACGACGGGTTGCTGCTGTCGGGCGACGCGGCCTATGCGTTGCGACCAGGCACCGCACCGTTCACGGTGCTCAGTGCACGCGGCCTGAAGTTGTTCGTCCTGGCTGAAGACGCCCAGGCCCGTGCGCTTGCGGTTCCAGACTGGGCCAAAGCCATCGATTACCCGGTCTTCGTCGAACTGTCGATTCACTACGACAAGGTCAACAGTTGGCTATGAATGCACTGACGGTCGGCGCCCGCGCCATCCAGCTGGACAAGGACGGTTTCCTGGTCGAACTGAGTGACTGGTCCGCCGACGTGGCCAGTGCCCTGGCGGCTGCCGAAGACATCGAGTTGACGCCTGAACACTGGGAAGTCCTCGAACTGCTGCGCAGTTTCTACGCCGAGTTCCAGCTGTCACCGGCCACCCGCCCGTTGATCAAATACACCGCCCTGAAACTCGGCCCGGAAAAAGGCAACAGCCTGCATCTGAACCGACTGTTCAAAGGCACTCCCGCCAAACTCGCCGCGAAACTGGCGGGCCTGCCCAAACCGACGAATTGCTTATGACTGATTACCCAGCACTGACACTCGAAACGCCCGCCGAGCATCCGTTCGCCCAGTTCGTGCGGATCCTTGGCAAAGGCAAGCGCGGCGCCCGCGATTTGACCCGGGTCGAAGCCCGCGAAGCCATGGGCATGGTGTTCGATGAAAAGGTCGAGGAAACCCAACTCGGCGCATTCCTGATGCTGTTGCGGCACAAGGAAGAAAGTGCAGAAGAGATGGCAGGCTTCACCGAAGCCTTGCGCGAACGCCTGAATCCTCCKGCACTGGCGGTGGATCTGGATTGGCCGACCTATGCCGGCAAGAAACGCCATCTGCCGTGGTATCTACTGGCAGCGAAGTGCCTGGCGCAAAACGGTGTGCGGATTTTCATGCACGGTGGCGGCGCCCACACGGCCGGCCGCCTGTACAGCGAACAACTGCTGGGCGAACTGAACATCCCGCTGTGCCGCAACTGGCAACAGGTGGGTTCGGCGCTGGATAACGGCGGCCTGGCCTTCATGCCATTGATGGACTGGGCGCCACAGCTGCAACGGATGATCGACCTGCGCAACACCCTGGGCCTGCGCTCGCCGATCCACTCCCTGGCGCGGATTCTCAATCCGCTGGGCGCCCGTTGCGGCCTGCAGAGCATTTTCCACCCGGGTTATCAGGCGGTGCATCGCGATGCCAGCGGCCTGCTGGGTGACACCGCCATCGTGATCAAGGGTGATGGCGGCGAAATCGAGGTCAACCCGGACGCCGACAGCCACCTGTACGGCACCACCGGCGGCGAGAGCTGGGACGAGGAATGGCCGCAGCTGTCCGCGCAGCGTCATGTCAAACCCGCATCGCTTGATCCCGAGCACTTGAAAGCGGTCTGGCGTGGCGATGTGGTCGACAGCTACCCACAAATGGCCCTGATCTCGACCATGGCCCTGGCCCTGCGTGGCTTGGGGCAGAGCCGCGAACAGGCCTTCGAAACCGCTGAAAAATACTGGGCTGCGCGGGACAAATCGATTTAATCGATCATTTTCGCCCGATCTTTGCGCTTTTTGTTCGAACTCATCGGAATAGACTCGACTCCATCGATTATGGGTTTCGGGAGTCTTGAACATGGGTTTGTTAGTTGATGGCCGCTGGCAGGACAAGTGGTACGAAAGCAGCAAGGACGGCGCGTTCCAGCGTGAACAGGCGCAGCGTCGCAACTGGTTAACCGCTGACGGCAAGCCGGGACCGACCGGCGTCGGCGGCTTTGCGGCCGAACCGGGGCGCTATCACTTGTACGTGTCCCTGGCCTGTCCGTGGGCCCATCGCACGCTGATCCTGCGCAAACTCAAAGGCCTCGAAAACCTGATCGACGTTTCGGTGGTCAGTTGGTTGATGCTGGAAAATGGCTGGACCTTCGACCAGAACCTGGGATCTACCGGCGACAAGCTCGATCACTTCGACTTCATGCACCAGCGCTACACCGCCGACACCGCCGACTACACCGGCCGCGTCACCGTGCCGGTGCTGTGGGACAAACAGCAAAAGCGCATCGTCAGCAATGAATCATCGGAAATCATCCGCATGTTCAATGGTGCCTTCGACGATTTGACCGGTAACGACCTGGACTTCTACCCGGCACCGCTACGCGGTGAGATCGATGCGTTGAACGAGCGGATTTATCCGGCGGTGAACAATGGCGTGTACCGCGCCGGCTTTGCCACGTCACAACAGGCCTATGAAGAAGCGTTCGACGATGTGTTTACCGAGCTGGATCGGCTGGAGCTGCTGCTGGGTGCCAATCGTTACCTGGCAGGCGAATACCTGACCGAAGCGGACATTCGCCTGTTCACCACACTGATTCGCTTCGATGCGGTGTACTACGGGCACTTCAAGTGCAATCTGCGGCGGATTGCGGATTATCCGAATCTGTCGAACTGGTTGCGCGAGATCTATCAGTGGCCGGGGGTTGCCGAGACGGTGGACTTCACCCACATCAAGAACCACTACTACGCCAGCC
>NZ_JBGCUL010000518.1:0-3209 GCF_054177685.1 Pseudomonas sp. P5_A2_2 | reverse complement strand
TGGTGCGGCCAAGGTTTACCTGTACACCAGTAACCCCGACGGCGCCTGCGGCGATGGCATCGCCATGGCCTGGCGCTCGGGCTGCCGGGTGGCGAACCTGGAATTCAACCAGTTCCACCCCACTTGCCTGTATCACCCGCAAGCCAAGAGCTTCCTGATCACCGAAGCCCTGCGAGGCGAAGGCGCCCACCTGAAGCTGCCCAACGGCGAGCGCTTCATGCAACGCTTCGATCCACGGGCAGAGTTGGCTCCACGGGACATCGTCGCCCGGGCCATCGACCATGAAATGAAGCGCCTGGGCGTCGATTGCGTCTATCTGGACATCAGCCACAAGCCCGAAGCTTTCATCAAGACGCACTTCCCGACGGTGTACGAACGCTGCCTGGAATTTTCCATCGACATCACCAAGCAACCGATTCCAGTGGTCCCGGCAGCACACTACACCTGCGGTGGTGTGATGGTCGATCAACAGGGCCGCACCGACGTGCCGGGTCTGTACGCCATTGGCGAAACCAGTTTCACCGGCCTGCACGGCGCCAATCGCATGGCCAGCAACTCGTTGCTGGAATGTTTCGTTTATGCCCGCTCGGCGGCCGCGGACATTCTCGAACAGTTGCCCCGGATTCCGATGCCAGTCCCCCTTCCCGCCTGGGATGCGAGCCAGGTCACCGATTCCGATGAAGACGTGATCATTGCGCACAACTGGGATGAGTTGCGGCGATTCATGTGGGACTACGTCGGCATCGTGCGCACCAACAAGCGTCTGCAGCGGGCGCAACACCGCGTGCAATTGCTGCTGGATGAAATCGACGAGTTCTACAGCAACTACAAGGTCAGCCGGGATTTGATCGAGCTGCGCAACCTGGCTCAAGTGGCCGAGCTGATGATTCTGTCGGCCATGGAGCGCAAGGAAAGCCGTGGCCTGCATTACACCCTCGACTACCCGAACCTGCTGCCGGTCGCGCTGGACACTATTCTGGTGCCGCCCACCTACGTCGGCTGAACTTGAGCCGGACCCGCAGGCGTCGGTGCACATCCGCCGCCTGCGCATCCCGGGGCACGCAAATGGCCCTGACCCGGCGCTCGCCACGCAATCGAAAACGCAGTACCACCACCAACGGCAGCGCCAGGCTGTCCGGCCTCAGTTGCACGGGCTGCCAGCCCCCGGCCCGACTCCACAACTGCCAGCCATCGGCATCACGCCGCAAGCCGCAAAATGCCTGCGGGTGCGTCAGCAAGATCTGCCGGGGCAACAGCCAGACTCCGTGAGCCACGCACAGCGCGACGCCAAGCGAGCTGGCCCAGAGCGGAATTGACAGTAAAAACAACGAACCCAACGCGAACAGCTGGGCCAGAAGATACGCCGCCAGCAAGTGCCGTGAGGCATGCCAGCGGCATTCGAACGAGTTACTTGGGCTGGACACGGTCCAGGATCATGCGAACCATGCGCTGCAGTTCAGGATCTTCGGATTCGCTGCGTTCCATGAACCAGCCGAACATGTCCTGATCTTCGCATTCGAGCAACCTGACGTAGCAGGCGCGATCAACCTCGTTGAGGTGCGGGTAAACCTCTTTCACAAACGGCACCAGCAGCACGTCAAGCTCAAGCATGCCGCGGCGGCTGTGCCAGTAGAGGCGGTTCAGTTCAACATCTTCGACCATGGAGCGCTCCTCAAATAGGCCGCAAGTATACAGGCCCGCGCTCCGTCGAACAGTCGGCTTTGGTCGGGCACCGGTGATCCTTTGTGAACTACCCATTTCGAAGGCGCCCCCTTATGATGTCCGCCAGACTCTTTACCCTGCGATGACCCATGGCCGATTCTGCTTTTTTCTGCACGCTTTCTCATGAAGGTGTTCTCGCGGTCCGCGGCGCGGACGCCAGCAAATTCCTGCAAGGCCAACTGACCTGCAATCTCAACTACCTGAGCGATTCCCGGGCCAGCCTCGGTGCGCGCTGCACCCAGAAAGGCCRGATGCAATCGAGTTTCCGCATCCTGCTCGAAGGGGATGGCGTGGTCCTGGCCATGGCCACTGAATTGCTCGAACCGCAACTGGCGGACCTGAAAAAATACGCGGTGTTTTCCAAGTCGAAACTGACCGATGAAAGTGCCGCCTGGGTCCGCTTCGGCATTGACCATGGCGACGCCGCCCTGGCCAGCCTCGGTCTGGGCCTGCCGGCAGAAACCGACAGCGTCGTGCGCAACGATGGACTGATCGCCATCCGTGTCTCGCCGCAACGCGCCGAGTTGTGGGTTGCCGCCGGTCAAGCCAATGCGGTCAAAGGCAAGCTATCGGCGGTGCTGAGCGAAGCTGATCTGAATCAATGGCTGCTGGGCCAGGTCCGCGCAGGGATCGGCCAGGTCATGCCGGGTACCCGCGAGTTGTTCATCCCGCAGATGCTCAACCTGCAAGCGGTCGGTGGCGTGAGTTTCAAGAAAGGTTGCTACACCGGGCAGGAAATCGTCGCGCGCATGCAGTACCTGGGCAAACTCAAGCGCCGTCTGTATCGCCTGCAACTGGCTGCCAGCGAATTGCCTGAGCCGGGTACCCCGCTGTTTTCCCCGACCCACGGCAGTTCCATCGGCGAAGTGGTGCTGGCTGCCCGCGCCGGGCAGAACATTGAACTGCTGGCTGTGTTGCAAGCCGAAGCAGCAGACAGTGGAGACATCCACCTGGGCGAGCTCGAAGGGCCGTCCCTGCAGCTGCTCGACCTGCCTTATGAACTGGACCGCGATCGCGAAATCCAGCAATAACGGCAGCATTTGGCGCAACACCTAGAGAGACTACATGAGCGAACTGGCGGAAAAGGTCCAAAAGGATTTGGTTGAGGCCATCAATAACGATGACCTGGTTCTGCCAACGTTACCGGAAGTGGCCCTGCAGATTCGCAAGGCCGCAGAAAACCCGGAAGTCAGCGTCAGTACCCTGAGCAAAGTGATCGGCCGCGATACCGCGCTGTCGGCACGCCTGATCAAAGTGGTCAACAGCCCACTGTTGCGCGCGACCCAGGAAGTGACCGATCTGCATACCGCGATCACCCGCCTGGGCATCAACTACAGCTGCAATCTGGCGATCGGCCTGGTCATGGAGCAGATTTTCCATGCCCGCTCCGACGTGGTTGAACAGAAGATGCGCGATGTCTGGCGTAAAAGCCTGGAAATCGCCGGCGTCAGCTACGCCTTGTGCCGCAGCTATACCCGACTCAAGCC
>NZ_JBGCUL010000517.1:0-3215 GCF_054177685.1 Pseudomonas sp. P5_A2_2 | reverse complement strand
CAGCTTCATGATCAAGCACGCGTCGGAAATTCCGGAAGTCATGAAGAAAGCCTTCTACCTGGCGCAATCCGGTCGTCCTGGTCCGGTCGTTGTCGATATCCCGAAAGACATGACCAACCCGGCCGAGAAGTTCGAATACGTCTTCCCGAAAAAAGCCAAGCTGCGTTCCTACAGCCCAGCTGTTCGTGGTCACTCCGGTCAAATCCGCAAGGCGGCAGAAATGCTCCTGGCGGCCAAGCGCCCAGTCTTGTACTCGGGCGGCGGCGTGATCCTCGGCGGTGGTTCCGCACCACTGACCGAACTGGCGAAGATGCTCAACCTGCCAGTGACCAATACTCTGATGGGCCTTGGTGGCTACCCTGGCACCGATCGTCAGTTCATCGGCATGCTCGGCATGCACGGCAGCTACACCGCCAACCTGGCGATGCACCATGCTGACGTGATCCTCGCTGTCGGCGCGCGTTTCGACGACCGTGTCATCAACGGTGCCTCGAAATTCTGCCCGAATGCCAAGATCATTCACATCGACATCGACCCGGCTTCGATCTCCAAGACTATCAAGGCCGATGTGCCTATCGTTGGTCCGGTCGAGAGTGTCCTGACCGAAATGGTCGCGATCCTCAAGGAAATCGGCGAGACCCCGAACAAGGAGTCCGTTGCCAGCTGGTGGAAGCAGGTTGATGAGTGGCGTGGTGATCGCGGCCTGTTCCCTTATGACAAGGGTGACGGCAGCGTCATCAAGCCGCAGACCGTGATCGAAACCCTGTGCGAAGTGACCAGGGGGGATGCCTTTGTAGCTTCCGATGTGGGTCAGCATCAAATGTTCGCGGCGCAGTACTACAAGTTCAACAAGCCGAACCGCTGGATCAACTCTGGTGGTCTGGGCACGATGGGCTTCGGTTTTCCGGCAGCCATGGGCATCAAGTTGAGCTTTCCGGATGATGATGTCGTCTGCGTTACGGGCGAAGGCAGCATCCAGATGAACATTCAGGAACTGTCGACCTGCCTGCAATACGGTTTGCCGGTAAAAATCGTCATCCTGAACAACGGTGTGTTGGGCATGGTTCGCCAGTGGCAGGACATGAGCTATGGCAGCCGTCACTCTCATTCCTACATGGAATCGCTGCCTGATTTCGTCAAGCTGGCGGAGGCTTATGGTCACGTTGGTGTGCGCATCACCGATTCGAAAGATTTGAAGTCGAAGATGGAAGAAGCGTTCGCCATGAAAGATCGCCTGGTGGTGATCGATATTTCGGTCGATACCAGCGAGCACGTCTACCCGATGCAGATCAAAGACGGCTCCATGCGCGATATGTGGCTGAGCAAGACGGAGYGTACCTAATCATGCGGCACATTATTTCCCTGCTTCTGGAAAACGAACCCGGCGCTCTGTCTCGTGTAGTCGGCCTGTTCTCGCAGCGCAACTACAACATCGAAAGCCTGACCGTGGCCCCAACCGAAGACCCGACCCTGTCGCGTCTGACGCTGACCACCGTTGGTCACGATGAGGTCATCGAGCAGATCACCAAGAACCTGAACAAGCTGATCGAAGTGGTAAAGCTGGTCGACCTGTCGGAGAGTGCTCACATCGAGCGCGAACTGATGCTGGTCAAGGTCAAGGCCACCGGCGCCCAGCGCGCCGAGATCAAGCGCACTACCGATATTTACCGTGGACAGATCGTCGATGTCAGCGCCAGCGTGTATACCGTTCAACTGACCGGTACCAGCGACAAGCTCGACAGCTTCATTCAGTCCATTGGCACTGCATCGATTCTGGAAACCGTCCGTAGCGGCGTGACCGGCATTGCCCGCGGCGACAAAGTACTCAGCATCTAAACCAAATTAGCGAACGGCCTGAACGGCCTGATATAGGGGAAATTCATGAAAGTTTTCTACGATAAAGACTGCGACCTGTCGATCATCCAGGGCAAGAAAGTTGCCATCATCGGTTACGGTTCCCAGGGGCACGCTCAAGCGTGCAACCTGAAAGATTCCGGCGTTGACGTGACTGTCGGCCTGCGTAAAGGTTCGGCTACCGTTGCCAAGGCTGAAGCCCACGGCCTGAAAGTGACCGATGTTGCTTCTGCAGTTGCAGCTGCCGACCTGGTCATGATCCTGACCCCGGACGAATTCCAGTCCTCCCTGTACAAGAACGAAATCGAGCCGAACATCAAGAAAGGCGCCACCCTGGCCTTCTCCCACGGCTTCGCGATCCACTACAACCAGGTTGTGCCGCGCGCTGACCTCGACGTGATCATGATCGCGCCGAAGGCTCCAGGCCACACTGTACGTTCCGAGTTCGTGAAGGGTGGCGGTATCCCTGACCTGATCGCGATCTACCAGGACGCCTCGGGCAATGCCAAGAACGTCGCTCTGTCCTACGCTGCTGGCGTCGGTGGCGGTCGTACCGGCATCATCGAAACCACCTTCAAGGACGAGACCGAAACCGACCTGTTCGGCGAACAAGCCGTTCTGTGCGGCGGTACCGTTGAGCTGGTCAAGGCCGGTTTCGAAACCCTGGTTGAAGCTGGCTACGCGCCGGAAATGGCCTACTTCGAGTGCCTGCACGAACTGAAACTGATCGTTGACCTCATGTACGAAGGCGGTATCGCCAACATGAACTACTCGATCTCCAACAACGCCGAATACGGCGAGTACGTGACCGGCCCTGAAGTCATCAACGCCGAATCCCGTCAGGCCATGCGCAACGCCCTGAAACGTATTCAGGACGGCGAATACGCCAAGATGTTCATCAGCGAAGGCGCTACCGGCTATCCTTCGATGACCGCCAAGCGTCGTAACAACGCCGCTCACGGTATCGAAATCATCGGCGAGCAACTGCGCTCCATGATGCCGTGGATCGGTGCCAACAAGATCGTCGACAAAGCTAAAAACTAAGTCACGCCCTTGTACGAAAAACGCGGCTTAGGCCGCGTTTTTTCGTTTGGGAGGCCGGTTCTGGTATAAAGCTGCATCGTTTGCGGCCGAACCGTCGTCCCAGACACCTGTCCAGACTTTCCACCCCGTTGCAAGGTAATGTCCATGAGCGAACGCCCCGAAGAGCCAAACCAGGCTTCTGACGCCGAAAGCCTGCTGCCCATCGATGAACATGTCGAGGAAGGGCATGACGCTGAAGGTCGTAAAGTCCGGCATCGTGGTATCTATCTTCTGCCGAATCTGTTCACCACTGCGAACCTGTTCGCAGGGTTCTATTC
>NZ_JBGCUL010000516.1:0-3216 GCF_054177685.1 Pseudomonas sp. P5_A2_2 | reverse complement strand
TCGTCGAGCTGGTCCATCCACAAACTGATAGTGCGCCACGCCGGCATGCAAGACTCCACCACTCAAACTTCGATGGCGTCGATCCTAGTGCGTGGGCTCAGGGGCTGTCTTGCGCGCGTGCACGCAAAGAAATTTGTTTGACGTAGGCCTTGGGTGACTGGCCGGTGTGCTGGCGGAAGCAGCTGTAGAACGCCGACAGCGAATTGAATCCGGCAGCGAAGGCCAGCTCATCGATACGCAGCGGCGGCGTGGCGGCATCCAGCGCCGCGAGCAAGTGTTGCAGGCGCGCCTGGTTGACGTAGCGGTAGAAGCTCTGCCCCAGCACCTGGTTCAACAAGTAGGAAATCTGATTGCGGCTGTACCCGCACTCCTTCGCCACCCGTTGCAGATCGAGCTCCGGGTCTAGATACGGCTGCTGACCCTGGAAATACTGCTGCAGGTCCTCGGCCATGAAGCTCAACTGGCGAGGCGACAGGCCGAGCCGGCTGACCGCCGGGCGCTGGTTGCCGGACGTTTTGCTGCCGGGTTGTTCGTGCACCAATGAAGCATATTCATTGACCCGCCAGATCAGCCCGTCCTTGACGCTAATCGCTTCGCTGGCGCGGAACGACACCAGCCCTTCACCGCCGCGCAAGGTGATGCGGTATTGAATGAATGCGGTGTTGCCGTCCAGTCGTATGCGGTCGGAATGTTCCAGCGCTTCATCCGGATCCCGGGGCATGCTGCTGCGCACGTACTCGCGCAATTGGGCCAGGCCCATGACCCGGTTCTGGAAAAAGTCGTTGTACTGGACTTCAGGGTGATAGAGCGCCATGACGCCGTCCAGATCCCGGTGCTTCCAGCGCAAGTGATAGCGCATGACCGTCTCGCCCGTGGCCTGGGTTTGCAGGGGGCCATCATCATCGGCGTGCATTGAAAATCTCGACGGGAAAACCCCGAGCTTGCCCAACTTGCGCTTGGTCTTCAACGACTAAACGGATGAAGGCTTCTGGCCGCAAATGCGTACGAGCGTGACTGAATCAAAAAAATGGCGACAATCGCCAAATGGCCTGAAAAACCCCCACTCTTTTCACATCCGGATGCTACTTTTAAACATTGTCACTGGTTGAACCAATGAAGGTTCTTCCCTCCTACCATGAGCTAAGGGAAGYGCTCGATAATGAAGGCGGGTAACACATGAATAGAGGGTTCAGTAAGGTCACGTTTCCAAACGCCTGCCAGCTGATGCGCTGGCATTTTCATCCCATGGGTTTCGAGGCGAGCATGGACGCCCCGGGCAGCATGATTGCCCGTCTTTTTGATCGTGCCACTGGCGAGACCATGATCGCCATTGCCGGTATTCCTTGCGCCACCGTCATGAATGCTGCAGATGTAGAACTGATAATCGAAGCGGTGGAGGATGAACTTGAAGCTTTCGTTCCACCAGAAGCGTTCAGGAGTTATGCCTGAAGGCTCAGTTATAAGAAAGCCCACTTTAAGTGGGCTTTTTGTTGAGCGCTGTTCTCTGTAGGAGCTCGCTCCTACAGAGTGCCGATTCAGACGGTGATTTGGCTTTCACGATGGTCGACAAAAAACGCCTTGCCCTTGCCGATCCGGTCGGAGGCCTTGGGCATGTTAGCGGCCTGGGTGTCTTGCGCATCGACGTACCAGTAGCAATGGCTGACAGCGCGGGTAATACCCACATAGGCCAGCCGCAGGATCTCGTCCTTCTGGGCGTTGTCGTAGGGTTCGCTGTCACCGGCCTTGCCCAGGCCCGCCATCCGGTACACCTGATTCTTGTAAGGCGAACAGGTCAGGTGCTGGCAGTCGCCCAGCAGGAACACCGCATCGGCCTGGAGGCCCTTGGCGCTGTGATAGGTCAGTTGCTTGAGCCTGCGAGCCTCATGCGGCAAGCTCGAATCAACATTAACTACCGACTGAATATGCTCTTCTATCAATGACTTATCGCTGCTTTTTCGATAAAGCATCAAGATCGAATCACCCTTTCGGTAATGCTCCATCAGGCGCCGGGCCATGCCTTGGTCATCACGATCGAGCACGTTCACCGGCAGCAATGCCTTGGGTTCGCCGCTGGCCTTGGCTTTCTTCCCGGCAATCGCCGGTGCAGCGCGCACGATGTGCTCGGCGGCATCGATGATGTGCTGGTGGCTGCGGTAGTTGTCGCTGAGCATGACCTTGGTGGTGCTCGGCGACGGGAACTCCTTGTTGAACTCCATGAAGTAGGTCGGCGAACTGCCGCGCCATCCATAGATGGATTGCCAGTCATCGCCCACACAAAGCAGCGAGGAACGCTGGGCTCCACGTCCTACGTGCATGGCCGGTCCGCGACTGCGAATCTCTGCCAGGCTGGCCCTGATCCAGGAGACGATTTGCGGCGAGACATCCTGAAATTCGTCGATCATCAGGTGCGACAGCGGCCGCAGCAGTTCATCGCCGAGCAGTTTGAGGTTCTCCGGCGAATGCTCGCTGAACAGGGCAAACATCCGGTTGTAGGTCATGATCGGCGGTTTCTGATCGAGCAAGTGATCTTCCAGCGCTCGCCAGAAAAGGCTCAAGGCCTCGAAGAAGAATCGGTCGGGATCGTCCTTGGCGAAACTCATCTGGCCCACAGCGCCCGGCACATCCAGCCCGAGGTTTTCGATGAACCCGGCAGCGGCGACAAAGCAATCGAGCAACGGCGCAGAAGCGAGCTCGCCCTTGACCTTGTAATCGAAGCCCGGCCCGGCGCTGGCATCACCGGCAAGTGAGGCCAAAACACGTTTTGATGATTCGTAACTATCGAGCCATATCAATGGCTTACGGCAGAAAGCTTGAAACAGGGTGCGCTTTACTGCCCACTCTGCGCGCACCGTCAGCTTGGCGTTTGGCCGCGTGACCTGCGGGTTTTCCCGAGGGTCGAACCCCAGCACCACCCAGGCATCCAGGGACGGGATGTAGCCGTGACAATGGAATGTCGAACCGTTGATATCGAAGGACTGCCGATTCGGTTCGATACCCTTGATCGGCCAGGCACTGGCCCGAAACCACAGGTCTTCAATGACGTCGCACAGTTCTTCATCGCGTTTGGCCGCCAGTTCGGTAACGCCCATGCGTTTCTGCACATCCGGGTGGTCCCGCTCCAGCTCCTTGAGTTGCAAGGCATGCCGGGACAATGGCTTGATCAATTCACGAAAACGCTCATCGTCGCGGTGCAGGCGGTGATAGCAGGCGTTGAGC
>NZ_JBGCUL010000515.1:0-3232 GCF_054177685.1 Pseudomonas sp. P5_A2_2 | reverse complement strand
CTGCCAGACTACCGCGACTACCGAGCAAAGCACGACCAGAAATGTGCTCCGCAGGCATCGTGTGTAGCCATAGAGCACTACTGTCGTGATAGCGATGGCGGCGGCAAAGAACAGCATAATCTGCCCCAACCCATCAATCAGGTCCCCCACCTTCTTTGCGAATCCCGTGATGTGAATGTCGACGTTTTCACTTTGATACTCGGCGCGAAGCGCTTCCAACTGAGCAGACAGTTTTGCGTAATCGAGGGGCTGGTCATCCGGCGTGCGTGCCAGCAAAGGAATGGAAATGATGCTGGACCGCTGGTCGAAGGCTACCAGTTGGCCTATCTCGTTAGACAGCTGCACATTGCTGCGCAACTCAGCGAGTGATGCGGGGCTGCCGTCGTATTTGTCAGGAATGACCGGCCCGCCATCGAGCCCATCCTCCGTTACCGAAACCCAGCGGGTGGCAGGCGTCCACAGCGACTTCATGTAAACGCGGTCCACGCCTGGCAGCAAAAAGATACGATCGTTCATGGACTGCAAAGTACGCAGGTAATCCGTGTCGTAGATGTCCCCCTTCTTGTTGGCAACAGCGATGCGCACCGTATTACCGAGTCCGGAGAGCTCCTTTTGATTGGCTAGATAATTGGCAATATAGGGATGTCCAGTAGGGATCATCTTCTCGAAACTAGCGTTCAATCCTAGTCGAGTGGATTGCCAGCCGAGCAAGACCGTCATCAGCAGACATAGCAGAAGCACCCAGTGGCGATGGTTGAACAGAGCACGCTCAACCAAGGTCCCTGAGCTTGGATCAAATACGCCTGATTCAGGCAGGGAAGGATGACGAGCGGAATTCATATGCTCACTCCGAAACTTCAGTGGCGGGATGTGAAAAACGTGACAAACCAGCAAAACCGGAGGTAATCAGACTGCCGTCGACTGCCTCGACAATGCTGCTCACGGGAGTTCCCAGCGGTTTGCCCACCGGGTCAAGCGCTAAACCATTTGAGGTGGAGCTACTGAACAAATCACCCGTTTGATTGGCTAGCAATACGCTTCCATCGGGCAATCGAGTGGAGCTACTGATTGAATTCGGCCGGGAGCCTCTCAATTGATGAAAGCTGGCGCCATCATCTGATGACAAATAGGCATGACCTTTAAGGCCCGCGATCAGCAGAGCTCCGTCACCCCGTACATTGGCGGTGAAGAAACTACCGTTATATGGGTTTGGTAACTGTGCGAAAGACTCTCCGTCATCAGTTGAACGAGCCACATAACCTTGCTCACCGGCAAGGAACCAACGGTGGTCTTTGCGAGCGATCGCGTAGATGTGCACAAGCGACGGATTTTCGATGCGTCCAATCAACGACTGCCATGTTGCCCCTCCATCCTGAGTAGAAAACACCATTCCGTAGGAGCCCGCGACAAGGCCGCGCTTGGCGTCAAGAAAGTGCAGCGCCAAGAATGGTTTATCAGGCCCATCCGCTATCAGGCGTTCGGCATTGGAGATGCGCATATCAACCGCGTCGGCATCGACTGCACTGGCCTTGTTATCTTGAGCAGTCTGCAACTCAATCTCTGCAGCCTGTATACCCGTAAGCTGGAGGCTCCAGCGCTCGCCACCGTCGACAGTGGCCAACACTGTGCCAGCGTGTCCGACTGCCCAGCCATGCATAGCGTCCACGAATTGAACCGCAACCAGACTAACTGAGACCGGAACTTGCACCTGCCGCCAGGACTGGCCGTTGTCATCGGACAGTACGATGACGCCCCTTTCACCAACGGCAATCAGTCGATCACCGGCACGTGCCAAATCAATCAGAACAGCATGAGCGGGTGTGGCTATTTGCATGGCCGGTGAACTCAGGGCAGAGCCAACAGCCCCGCCTTCAGCACAAGCCAGCGAAGCTAAAGCAGACAAAGCCAAAGCTAATGCCAAGGCACTTAAACGATTGTTTATTATCATTTTTATTATCTCTAGAATCGCGTGTTGCAAAAGCACCGACAAAGAGATTGTCGGTGCTTTTCAGAGAGGCTTAGCGTTAACGCACACCCTGCCCCGCCATGACTGTTGGCGAAAAATCAGACTTCTTGAAGCGATCGACAATCCCCCATTGCGAGGGTTGCCCAGTGAGCAGGTCAAGTACAAACCAAGTACCGGACGTAAAGTCATAGAACCCCGACGACACAGAAGCCAGGGCAGGAATATCTGGCATGACAGCCGGTAGCGCCCACAGTGTTTTCGCCAGTTGACCACTTGCATCCCAACGATCGCCCAGCAGCGCTTGCCAGGTATCTTCATCCAGGTAGTAACGGCTTTTAACCATTTGATGCCGCTCGCCAGGCTTTAGATTTGCCTCAACGACCCACACACGATGCAATTCCCAACGCAAGACGTCCGGATTAAGATGCCGCTTGCCAAGTACATCTTCAGGTTTGCCCGCGGTAAAGAATTTATTGGTGTTATAGGGAATATATAATTCCCTCTTGCCTACCAGCTTCCAGTTGAAACGATTGAGTCGCCCTTTATAAACGGACAGTTCATCATATGCCATCACGCCTGCTGATGATGGCGCCGGCGTGTCACAGCAGGAGTTAGGTACCTTTCGCACTCGCCGTTGACCGGCAAGGTAGATATGCGTTTGTGATTTGTCGGCATTGATGTTGGCCCGATCCATCGCCTGCTCACCGGCTCGAATGGGCGGACCAATATTAAGCAGGCGGATCATCCAATAATCGCCATCAAAAGTCTGCGCTGAGCCATCCTGGAAGTAATAAGGCATCTCCTGGATAGCACGACCATCGGTAGTCATGACCTGTTGACCATCGGCTGTCATCAGATAGAAGCGAGCGTCCCTTGTAATTGAAGTACCGCTCCAACTCAGCAGGTGGTTCCACATCGCCTCGTCGCCATTTTTCGGAATCGGAAACGGGATGCCACCATAGGCCCCTTCAGGCATTGGACCCGCGCTACCCTCTACCAGCTTGGCATTAACCGCATTCTTGGCTGTATTGTCATATACCCACTGCGGAGCCGCTGCCGTTCGACGCGTTGGGTAGATATCCATTCGATAGGTGTCTGGATACCGTTTGAACATTTCTTTAACACCATCGCTCAGCTTTTCTGAGTACTGGGCCATGTTCTTTGAAGTAATGCTGAAAAGAGGCTTATCCGCGGCGAAAGGATCACCACGCTTACCACCCTTCTGATAAGCCGGATCAACGGTGGTATATCCACCATCCCATGCCG
>NZ_JBGCUL010000514.1:3280-5245 GCF_054177685.1 Pseudomonas sp. P5_A2_2 | reverse complement strand
TGCATCGGTGCAACCTTGGTGCGCACGCCAGTCACGCCCTTGGCCTGTTTCGGGCACAGGTTGAAGGAGAAACGCAGGCAGTGCTTGGTGATCATCACCGGCACTTCGCCGGTTTCCTCGTGGGCCTCGTAGGCCGCGTCGATCAGCTTGACGCCATGACGGTGATAAAAGTCGCGAGCTTTCTGGTTGTAGACGTTGGCCAGGAACGACAGGTGCGACTCCGGGTACACCGGCGGCGGGCTGGTTTCGGCTTTACGGCTGCCACGCGGGTGGGCGGCGATCCGCGCTTCGGTCAGGGCTTCAATCACTTCACGGCGCAAGGCCTTGAGCTGCGAGTTCGGAATGAAGTACGCCTGCGGCGCGTCCAGCTTGATGTCGATGGCGTGGTACTGCGTGGTGCCCAGTTGGCCGAGCAGATCCTGCAATTGCTCCAGCGCCTGCTCCGGCTTGTTGGCGGCGCCGAACGGGCCATCCAGGGTGACGCTGGCGCTGATGCCTTCTTCGCTGGTAGCGGTCAACTCCAGCTGGTCTTCACGCAGGCGAGCGACCCAGCTCAGGGCGATGCGACGCTCGGCGGAGGTCTTTTGCAGCGCCTGTTGCCAGTTGTGATCAAGATTGCGATTCAGCGGATGGTTGGGGCGCAGCTTGTACATCCCCTCCGGCATCTCATTGGGCTCGACGCGATAGCGATAACGCTTCTCGCCGTCCTCCTCGAATTCGCCTTTGGGTTCGGCGATGTTGGCGCGAAAACCCACCACTTCACGCTTGACCAGCACGTTGAGGCCGTCGCCGTTGGACAGCGGCTCGTGCGTCACGACCTGCATGTCACGCTTGGCGACTTTCTCGACCACGCCCACTGGCAGACCGGTGAAGGTCGGCGAGTCAAAGGCGCCGATATCGATCTTGCGGTCAGTGACGAAGTAATCGGTGCTGCCACGGTGGAAGGTTTTTTCCGGGTCGGGCAGGAAGAAGTGCGCGGTGCGGCCGCTGGAGGCGCGGGCCAGGTCCGGACGGTCTTCGAGCACGGCGTCGAGGCGCTGGCGGTAGTAGGCAGTGATGTTTTTCACATAGCCCATGTCCTTGTAGCGGCCCTCGATCTTGAACGAACGCACGCCGGCCTCGACCAGGGCGCGGATGTTGGCGCTCTGGTTGTTGTCCTTCATCGACAGCAGGTGCTTTTCGTAGGCGATCACGCCACCCTTTTCGTCCTTGAGGGTGTACGGCAGACGGCAGGCTTGCGAGCAGTCGCCACGGTTGGCGCTACGCCCGGTCTGGGCGTGGGAAATATTGCACTGACCGGAAAACGCCACGCACAACGCGCCATGGATAAAGAACTCGATGGCCGCGTCGGTTTCGTCGGCGATGGCGCGGATCTCCTGGAGATTCAGCTCGCGGGCCAACACCAGTTGCGAGAAACCGGCCTGATCGAGGAACTTCGCCCGCTCCAGGGTGCGGATGTCAGTCTGGGTACTGGCGTGCAGTTCGATCGGCGGGATGTCCAGCTCCATCACCCCCAGGTCCTGGACGATCAGCGCATCGACGCCGGCGTCGTACAACTGGTGGATCAGCTGGCGGGCCGGCTCCAGTTCGTTGTCGTGCAGGATCGTGTTGATGGTGGTGAACACCCGGGCGTGGTAACGACGGGCGAATTCCACCAATTGGGCGATATCGCTCACTTCGTTGCAGGCGTTGTGGCGGGCGCCGAAGCTCGGGCCACCGATGTACACGGCATCGGCACCATGCAGGATGGCCTCGCGGGCGATGCTCACATCGCGGGCAGGGCTGAGCAATTCCAGGTGATGTTTGGGCAAAGACATAGTTTTTTTAGTCGGGCTTGTCACGGTCGAGGCGTGCATTGTAGCGGCGAAACGCCGGACCGGCACCCGTATGCTGTCGGGTGGCGTTTCGGRCAAGCCTGGCGTGCCTCAACCCCTGTGGGAGCGAGCTTGCTCGCGATAGCGGCAG
>NZ_JBGCUL010000514.1:0-3242 GCF_054177685.1 Pseudomonas sp. P5_A2_2 | reverse complement strand
GACTGACACGCCGCCATCGCGAGCAAGCTCGCTCCCACATTTTGATCGGCGTCGGCCACAAATTCAGCCCATGCCCCGGGTTTTTGTGTCGCTGCGGTCAGGCCTTGGCCGCCATCGCGGTCACTTCCACGCGCATGCCTTCCACCGCCAACGAGGCAACCCCGACAGCGGCGCGCACCGGCCATGGCTTGGCGAAGTAGCGCTTGTAGACCTCGTTGAACGCGGCGCGGTCGGCCATGTCGGTGAGGTAGATGGTCAGGTGCATCACGCGGTCCATGGAACTGCCGGCACGCTCCAGCGCGACCTTCAGCGCTTGCAGGGTGCATTCGCTTTGCAGGGTGATGTCGCCCAGCTCCAGGCTGCCGTCGGCGCGGGTCGGGATCTGGGTGGAGACCAGCACACCGCCGAAACCGACGACGTCGGAGGAAATCGAATCGGCATCGGGATCGGGGGTAAAGGTCAGGTCGTGGTTTGCCATTGCAGGTTCTCTTGCTTGAAAGGGTAAGGCGAGCGCCTTTTGCGCGGCCAGTTTACAGGGCGATCCCTGGCGCGTCGCTAATCCAGGCCGGACGGCTGCTCGTGGCCGGTGGCCTGGCGGTACTGGCGTGGGGTTAAGCGTCCATCACTTGAAAAAATCACTCGGCGTCTTGCCGAATTGCTTCTTGAACATGGTCGTGAACGCGCTCGGGCTGTCGTATCCCAGCTCTCCGGCAATGTCGATGATCTTCTCGCCGACGGCGATCCGCTCCAGCGCCAGCAGCAGTCGCGCTTGCTGGCGCCATTGGCCGAAGGTCATGCCGGTTTCATTGCGCAACCGTCGCTGGATGGTTTTTGCATCGAGGCTCAACCGCGCGCTCCAGTCCGACAACGTCGAGCCATCCCCGGGATTGCGCTGCAACGCGGTGCAGATCAGGTTGATCCGCGGATCGGTGGGCTGCGGCAGGTTCAACGGCAAGGTCGGCAGGATCGTCAGTTCATCCAGAATCAGCCGCAGCACCCGGGCTTCCCGCGAGTCCGGATCGCAGTTGAAATCGAAATCGACCGAGACCTTGATCAGCTCACTCAACAATGCGGACACACTCACGGCCCGGGTTTCAGTGGGCAGATCCAGGTTCACGTCGGGGTGCACGAACACGCTGCGCATCTTGATCGGCCCCACACAACGAATCGAGTGCACTTCTGCGCTCGGCATCCAGATGCCGCGGCTCGGTGGCACCGTCCATTGGCTCGTTGCCGTGTGCACCACCATCACGCCTTCGATGGCATAGATCAGTTGATGCTTTTCATGGGAGTGCGGCGCGATGATCCAGTTTTCCGGGTAGTCGGTCGCACTGCTGCGAACTCTCCAGCCGCCCTGGTCGATCTCCGCAAGAAATGCCTGCAATGGTTTGATCATGATGCCCTTTTTGCGATAGCCCATGCCCGAGTTGCGCGAGACGGGCGCCTTCAGGGCCCATAGGATAACGCCGAACCCTGAAATAGGCTGCGCCTTGCCTGCGCAGTTCGCGTTTTTATCCGGAAACTCGCCTATGTCGACCACTACCCTCAGCTCACCCTCGCCCACCGTCTCGGTTGCAAGCCAGGCCAGCCCGCTGGTCATGCGCGTCATCGGCGCTTGCGCCCTGGCGCACCTGATCAACGACTTGATCCAGGCCGTGCTGCCGTCGATCTACCCGATGCTCAAGACCACCTATGGCCTGAGTTTCACCCAGGTCGGCCTGATCACCCTGACCTTCCAGCTCACCGCTTCACTGCTGCAACCCTGGATCGGTTTCTACACCGACCGTCACCCCAAGCCGTGGCTGTTGCCGGCCGGCATGGTCTGCACCCTGATCGGTATTCTGATGCTGTCGATGGTCGGCAGCTTCCCGGCCATTCTGGTGGCCTCGGCGCTGGTGGGCGTCGGTTCGTCGACCTTTCACCCTGAAACCTCACGGGTAGCACGGCTGGCCTCGGGTGGTCGCTACGGCCTGGCACAGTCAACCTTCCAGGTCGGTGGCAACGCCGGCAGCGCCTTCGGCCCATTGCTGGCCGCCGCGATCATCATTCCCTACGGCCAGGGCAACGTCGCCTGGTTCGGCCTGTTCGCGGTGTTCGCCATCCTCGTGCAGTACGGCCTGAGCCGCTGGTACCGCAATCACCTGAGCCTGTTCAAGCTCAAGCAAGGCAGCAAGGCCACCCACGGCCTGTCCAAGCGGCGAGTGACCTTCGCCCTGGTGGTGCTGGCGCTGCTGGTGTTCTCCAAATACTTCTACATGGCCAGCTTCACCAGTTACTTCACCTTCTACCTGATCGAGAAATTCGACCTGTCGGTGGCCAGTTCGCAGCTGTACCTGTTCCTGTTCCTCGGTGCCGTCGCGGCAGGCACGTTCTTTGGCGGCCCGATCGGCGACCGGATCGGCCGCAAGCAGGTGATCTGGTTCTCGATCCTCGGCGCCGCGCCCTTCACCCTCGCCCTGCCCTACGTCGACCTGTTCTGGACGGGCGTGTTGAGCATGATCATCGGCTTCATCCTCGCCTCGGCGTTCTCGGCCATCGTGGTSTWCGCCCAGGARYTGGTGCCMGGCAAYGTCGGSATGATCGCCGGGGTGTTCTTCGGCYTGATGTTCGGTTTYGGCGGSATTGGYGCSGCGYTGCTSGGGCATCTGGCGGATATCCATGGCATCGAGTACGTCTACACGCTGTGTTCGTTCCTGCCGCTTTTGGGAATTCTGACCATACTGTTGCCGTCTACCAGACAACGCCCGTCGGGTGCGTGAATGGCCAATGGGGTGTTCTGCTGAAAAGGAGAGCACCCTCCAGGTTTGCGGCCCAGCCATCAGGAGGATCAGCCCATGAAAATCGTAGTCACCAGCGTGTTTGTCGATGATCAGGCCAAGGCGCTTGCCTTCTACCGGGATGTGCTCGGTTTTGAACTCAAGCACGATATCCCCATGGGCGAACATCGCTGGCTGACGCTGACATCCCCCGGCGATCCCGATGGCRTCGAGTTGCTGCTGGAGCCCAATGCCCACACCGCAGCAAAAACGTACCAGAGCGCGATCAAGCAGGACGGCATACCCTGCACGTTTTTCGGCGTCGAAGACGTGCAAGCCGAATATGCCCGGCTCAGCGCCGCCGGCGTTCAATTCACCCGTCCGCCGACAGTGATGGGACCGGTCACCCTCGCGGTACTGGACGACACCTGCGGCAATCTCATCCAGATCGTCCAGCACCACTCAACCGCCTGATCATTTCTGCTA
>NZ_JBGCUL010000513.1:0-3251 GCF_054177685.1 Pseudomonas sp. P5_A2_2 | reverse complement strand
GGTTGTACAAGGCCGCAGCGACGCCCCTTCAGATCACTGTGAGTCTGAGGAATTGCGCCATGCTCACCCTGAACATCAATGGCCAGGATCGGGAGCTGGATGTCCCCGCCGACATGCCGCTGCTCTGGGTCTTGCGCGATGTCGCCCACCTCACCGGCACCAAATTCGGCTGTGGCATAGCTCAATGCGGAGCCTGCACCGTGCATGTCGATGGCGCGCCGCTGCGCTCCTGCATCACACCGGCCACCGCTGTGGCCGATGGGCAAAAGATTCTCACCATCGAAGGCCTGTCTGCGGACGGTTCGCACCCGGTGCAACAGGCCTGGGCGGAACTTGACGTGGTCCAGTGTGGTTACTGCCAGTCCGGGCAGATCATGTCGGCGGCGGCGTTGCTGGCGAAGATTCCGAAGCCGACCGACAGCGACATCGATCAGGCACTGTCCGGCAACATCTGCCGTTGCGGCACTTACCCGCGGATTCGCGCGGCGGTCAAACGCGCCGCGGAGCTGGGATGAGGTGGCCATGAACAGCATCAACGCGTTATCGCGCCGTGGTTTTCTCATGGGCAGTGCGTTGCTGGGCGGTGGGCTGGTGGTAGCGTTTGTCATGCCCGGTGTCCGCCGTTTTGCCATGGGCGCGGAGAACCAGGGCAACGTGTTTGCGCCAAACGCCTTTCTGCGCATTGGCAATGACAACAGCGTCACCGTATTGCTGGGTCACTCGGAAATGGGCCAGGGCATCTGGACCGGCCTGACCATGCTGATCGCTGAAGAGCTGGACGCCGACTGGTCGAAAATCCGCGTCGAGCACTCCCCGGCATCGGCCGCCGATTACGGCATGCCCGGGTTTGGCGGGATGCAGATCACCGGTGGTTCGACCTCGACCTGGATGGAGTTCGACCGCTATCGCCTGGCCGGCGCGGCGGCGCGCTTGATGTTGATCGACGCGGCGGCCAAGCGTTTCAACGTCGCGCCGTCCGAGATTCATACCGAGTCGGGCGTGGTCATCGCCGGCGAACACCGTGCCACCTATGGCGAGTTGGCCGACGACGCCGGGCAGTTGCCACGGCCGGACCCGGCCTCGATCAAACTCAAGGACGCCAAAGACTGGCGGCTGATCGGCAAACCCACCARGCGCCTGGACACACCGGAGAAAATCACCGGCCGGGCGAARTTCGGCATGGACGTGCAGTTYGACGGGCTGATGACGGCGATGGTCGCCCGTTCACCCACCTTCGGCGGWAGCGTCAAATCCTTYGAAGGCGCCGAAGCGCTGGCGATTCCSGGYGTRCACAAAGTGGTGCAAGTGCCGACCGGCATCGCGGTGATTGCTGACCATTATTGGGCGGCGAAGCTGGGGCGCGATGCGCTGAAAATCGAGTGGAACCCGGGGCCGAACGCCGGGCTCAATAGCAAGGCGTTGCTGGAAAGCTTCCGCAAACTCGCCACTACCCCTGGAATGAATGCCGGTCAAGCGGGTGATACCCAGGCTGCGCTGGCGAAAGCGACCAAGACCATCGACGCTGAATACAGCGTGCCTTATCTGGCCCACGCGCCGATGGAGCCATTGAACTGCACCGTGAGCATCACCAAGGACAAGTGCGAAATCTGGACCGGCACCCAGTTCCAGACTCTGGACCAGATGGTTGCCGGGAAAATCACCGGGCTGAAACCAGAGCAGGTCGAGATCCATACCGAGTTTCTCGGTGGCGGCTTCGGGCGTCGGGCCAATCCGACCTCGGACTTCGTCAGCGAAGCGGTGTACGTCGCCAAGGCCGCTGGTGCACCGGTGAAAACCGTGTGGGCGCGGGAGGATGATATCCGCGGTGGCTATTACCGCTCGGCGTTCCTGCACCATGCGCGTATCGGGCTGGGTACCGACGGCCTGCCGCTGGCGTGGAAACATGTAATGGTCGGACAGTCGATCATGGTCGGGACTTCCCTTGAAGCGAGCATGGTCAAGGACGGGATCGACAAGACCTCCGTCGAAGGCGTGGCCGACAGCCCCTACTTCGAAGGACTGGCCAATCACCAGATCGAACTGCACTCACCGAAAACCGGGATCAGCGTGTTGTGGTTGCGTTCGGTGGGGCACACCCACACTGCGTTTGTCATGGAATCGCTGATCGATGAACTGGCCACGGCGGCCGGCAAGGATCCGGTGGAATATCGACGCACCTTGCTCAAGGACCATCCGCGCCACCTCGGTGTGCTGAACCTCGCAGTGGAGAAAGCCAACTGGAAGGCGCCGCTGCTGGACGGTCATGCGCTAGGTGTAGCGGTGCATGAGTCGTTCGGCAGCTATGTGGCGCAGGTGGCCGAGGTGTCCCAGGACAACCTCGCCATCCGTGTGCACCGGGTGGTGTGTGCGGTGGACTGCGGCATTGCGGTCAACCCGCAGAGCATCGCCGCGCAGATGGAGTCGTGCATTACCTTCGGCCTCAGCTTCGCCTTGCACAGCAAACTGACGCTCAAGGACGGGCGGGTGGTGCAGTCCAACTATCACGACTATCAGGTGCTGCGGCTCAACGAAATGCCGGTGGTCGAAGTGCATATCGTACCCAGCAGCGACAAACCCGGCGGTATCGGCGAAGCCGGTGTGCCACCCACGGCGCCGGCGGTGGCCAACGCGGTGTTTGCCCTGACCGGGCAGCGCCTGCGGGAGCTGCCGTTGCAGCTGTCGGGGGTGTGAGATGAAACGACATCATTGGGTGCTTGGGACGGTGATCCTGATCTGTCTCATCGCCTAYGCATCGCACGTGTTCGCCGAAGACCGCGAGGCCTTGCAGGCGTTCGACACCGTGCAGAAAGTCTTCCAGAGCCCGCGTTGTCAGAACTGCCACATTCCCGGGGATTCGCCGCTGCAATTCGATGCCGGCGTGCCCCACGCGATGAATGTCGTGCGCGGCATGGACGGCAAGGGCGCGGCCGGGTTGCCCTGTGCAACGTGCCATGCCCAAAGCAACCCGCCGGCCAGCTACGGTCCGCACGCGCCACCCGGAGCGCCACACTGGAGCCTGCCACCGGCAGCACAGCGGATGGCCTGGATCGGCCTGCCGGCCGACCGGCTGTGCGCGATGATCAAGGATCGCTCCAGTAACGGCGACCGGGATTTTGCCGCGCTGATCAAACACGTCAGCGACGACAAGCTGGTGCTGTGGGGCTGGAATCCGGGCGGCAATCGCGCGCCGGTGCCGGTACCGCACGATATCTTCGTCACCCGGTTCAAGCGCTGGGCCGATGCAGGAGGGC